>QIGN01000005.1 GCA_003228955.1 Hyphomicrobiales bacterium | reverse complement strand
GCCCGTAGATGCGATTCAGGCGCCCCAGCAGATTCGACTGGGCGTCGGAGGCCACCGCAAATCCCTTGTCGGGCCGCGTCAGTTTTTGCCGGGCGACCGGATCGATAATGTAGGGCGTCACGATCACCACAAGTTCCGACTCCGACTTGATGAAATCGCGGCTCCGGAACAGCGCGCCCAGAATGGGAAGATTTTTCAGACCCGGCTGGCCGGTCATGGCCTGTTTGGTTTCATCCGAGATCAGCCCCGCGATCACCAGCGAACCCCCAGAGGGCAGTTCGATCGTCGTGTTGGCGCGGCGGACCTTCAGCCCGGGAATGGTGACAAAGCCAAGCGTCACCGCGCCTTCATTCGTCAACTCCGAAACTTCGGTCGAGACCTTCATGGAAATTCGGCCCTCGGAGAGCACAAGCGGCGTGAAGGACAGGCCCACGCCAAACGGCTTGAACTCGACAGAAATCTCGTTGCCATCCTGTGCGATGGGGATGGGAAATTCGCCGCCGGCCAGGAAATTCGCGGTTTCGCCCGAAATCGCGGTCAATGTCGGTTCCGCCAGGGTCCGCACCAATCCGTTCTGTTCCAGCGCCCGGATGACGGCGGATACGTCCGTGCTGTTGGACTGGTAGCCAAGGCCGCTCTGGATATTCGACACCACGTCCTTGCCGTTGAACGGGAACTGGAGATTGCGCAGGGCGGCGAAGGAAAAGTTCCCGGTCAGGAACGAGGCGCCCGCGGTGCCGGCGAGATTGCTGAAATCGACGCCGAGCTGCTTGATCATGTTGCGTTCCATCTCCACAACCGTGACCTTCAGGAGCACCTGCTCCTTTGAGCCCGTTGCCAGGAGGTTGATGACCTTCTCGCGATATTTGGCATTGTTTCTGGGGTCATCTGTCACGACAAAGCGCGCGGCAATGTCCGATGCCCGCGCGGCGTCGGATGCATGGGGCACCTTGCCGGTCAGAATTACCGTTTCATTGATGAATTCAACCTTGATCCTGGCGTTGTTGATGAGCCGGTTGAGCAGGCGTTCCAGCGGCGCCGGATCCCGGTCCACTATCAGCTCGAGGGTTAGCATCCGGTCGCCGTTCTTGTCGAAAAAGAAGGCGTTCGCCTGACCGATCCCGGTGCCGATCAGATAGGCCCGGCGCGAATTGTTGACAACGATGTCGATGACTTTGGGGTCCGAGGCCAGCACATCACGAATGTCGCGCGGCAACTCGACGACCATTGACTTGTTGAGCCCGACCTTGACCGAGCGCGTCGCGGGCAATTGGGTCCCGGCCGTAATCCGCAGCATTGATGTCGTCTCCGATTGCGCGGCGGCGGGTGTGGAGGCAAGTCCGGAGACGGCCATGCCACCCAGCATCGCAAGCGCAACCAAAGCCCAGGCTAACTTAATGGTCTTCAACATGAATCATACTTTCCTTGAGCAACCCGAACGGGATGCTCAATTCACTCCAAAAGCCCTCGACGGGACGCCATATTTAAGTAACTTGATGCTGCCTCCGCGATCTCCATAGAGGCCGGATTCCCCGGACTGCGGTCCTTTGACGCCCCCGGGCAGGGCGTCGGCAAGCGAGCGCAGGGAAAGAGAGATATCTCCCGCGGACTGCGCCAGCATGAGAGTTTCGGTCTGTCCCGGCGTGAGCTCCAGCGTCGCGGTCTTGCCTTTGGCGACCTTCTTGCCATCCTTGATCTCAATGTTCTGACCGATGGCGAGGACACGGACATTCCTCAATACGGTCTCGGAAATGAATTCCTCCCTGCGTCCCGCGGTCTGCACGCGTCTGGAGACGATCACATCGACGCGGTCATTGGGCAGAATGAACCCGCCAGCCGATGTTTCTTCCCGGATTGGCGTGGATATGGCCCTCATGCCGGCGGGAAGAATCGCGGCCATAACCCCGCCTTCGCTCACCTTGATGAGCTTTTGTTCCTTGATCGGTTCACCTTCCAGGAAAGGGGCGCGGGCAATCGCGCCGGAGAAATTCGATACCGCCTTGGGCCGCTTTGATTTGATGATGTAACCCGATGCCGCCGCCTGTGTCGGCCAGGCCTGCCATTTGAGATCCTTGGACCGGACCGAATCACCCAATCGGATATTGCGGCCCGCAACCAGCACCCGAACCGTTTCGGCTGTATTGATTTCGACTGTGCGGATTTCCGGTATTCCGGTCATGTTCTTGGCCACATACGCCGCGCCGCCAGCTGCGGCGAAGGCGATCACCAAGACGATCATGCGCGCTCTTTTCATCGCTCTATAGGTCCTTACGCGTGCCAAACTTTCGCCTACTGTGCGGCAAGATTGGTCAACGTGAGGTTAATGAGCGTGCCAATTTGATCGGGAAGTGCTCTAAATGAGGCTCTGAAGCCAGTTGGTGCGCGGATAGACGACGAGCACGGCCAATGCCAGGGCGACGCCGTAGGGTACGCCCTTTCCGGCATCGTGGAGCCGGGAAATCCAGGCCTGTCCCGCAAGACCTGACGGCAGGGGAGCCCGGCGCATCAGCAACAGGACCACGGTGAGGATGCCGCCGAAGATCGAGGTCACCAGCGCGTATTCATAGAGATATTCGTAACCCATCCAGAGACTGGCGGCCGCAAAAAGTTTTGCATCGCCTCCGCCAATCCATCCCATCGCAAAAGCCGCGATGCCAAGCCCAAGCATTGCCGCGCCGGTCGCGAAATGCAGCGCAATCGTTTCCCAGCCAAAGCCGGCAAGAGGCGCCAGCACAACAAAACCCGCAACCAGGGCGATACTGATTCGGTTCGGGATCGTCATGGTGAAAAGGTCCAGCGCGCCGGCGAAAACCATGACGGCCGGGAGCAGAAATATGATCGCCAGTTCTACAAGCATTTTTTGGAGCCCCCAAGGTTCACGATCCGCTGTTTCCGCCACTATGCACGCCGCTTGTTAAAATCCAGGTAAAGGAACGGCAAAAAATAAGACCGCCCGCCGATAAAGGCGAGCGGTCCCGTATTTCTCCTCAAGCCAACAGATGCCGGCCTGAGTATTGCAGGCCTGAGCCTACTGGAGGTCCGTCTTGACCTGGCCGAAGAGGGTGTTCAGCTCGGAGCCGACACCGCCGACGGTCGTGACAATCGCCACACCAATACCGGCCGCAATCAGGCCGTACTCGATGGCAGTGGCGCCAGACTCATCATTTGCAAAACGCTTAACGAGGTTCTTCATTTTGACTCTCCCTATAAAGAGTAATTCCAATTTACAAGCTCGCCCGCCGGCGTCCCTTCCGGCAAATCGAACATACCCGCACCATAGATGCAGGGCCTTACGATCAAGTTAATATGGGAGCAGTATGCCCATGCATTTTGCAATGGGTTAGTTAAAATAGTATTTACTTGAGCGAATACTTGAATTTCACTCCATTTTATTAACTATAGATCTTCCCCCCTGTGCATCACACCCCCTTGCTCTCCCGTGCAAGCGGGTTAAATCCAGAATATTGGCTATTTTTCCGATCCCCCTGACACAGCCAAACAGATAGCCGCCGCACTCTTGCGTGTTCCCCGGCGCGCTTCAATCGAGGAACCCGTCCCGCAACGGGGCGTGCGTTTGCATTTCATTCACCATTGCAGTGCCTAATGGGGAAAATTCAACCGGAGAGACCCAGCCATGCATAACAATGCCTCCTCACGATTTTCGCTGTCCATGGGCACACTCGCCTCACTGCTGATGGCCGCGCTTTTTGTCGGCCTGTTTGCCGGGCTGGCCCAGTCAGATGAACTCAAGGTCCAAATCGATCAGGCGACACTGGTCCGGCTGGACAAGCCCGGCGTCGAGGTCATTATCGGAAATCCGTCGATTGCCGACGTTACGGTGCAGAGCGGCCGCCTGCTTGTGGTGACCGGCAAGAGCGCCGGGCTGACCAACCTGATGGTCCTCGACGGCGCCGGCAAGGTGACATTGAACAAGAAAGTATTCGTCTCAACGGACGCCGCGCGCCTTGTGACCGTGAATAAGGGAGTGACGCGCGAGACCTATAGCTGCGCGCCGACATGCGATCCCGCGCTCATCCCCGGTGACGCGGAGACGTTCTTCGAGCCGCTGGCCAAGGAAATTCGCAACAAACTCGGGCTTGCGCAATCCGCGGTCGATGGCACAACGTCCCAGCAGTAGTTATTTGCTGATCCGCAGGTCTGACAGGCCTTTGGCGATATCCTGAAAAATGGCCTCCAGCTCGCCATTGGATGGCGAGTTGTAATACATCGACGGGTCGCTGGCGCAGTCGCGCATCAGATCCTGTGTCGAACCGCTCGAGACCTGGAAGGTAATCGTATAGAGCCGGATTTCCTGGGCCTTGATATTGGTGCAAAGCGCCGCGGTCTTGTCATTGAGGACCTGTTCGGCCTGCGATCCGTTGGTGGCCCCCAGATTGCCCGACCGGGCGAAGCCGTAGGCCGAATATTGTGAGCGGTTGTGCGTTCCCATTCCCCCGCTCACCATATTCTGCCCGTCCGTCAGCAAGACAATGGCCTTGATCGTATCTTCATCGTCATAAGCCACCCCCTCGCTGAAGGGCGCGTCAGGTGAAATCAGCCGCCAGCCCCAGGCCAGACCTGCCGGAATAACCGTGTTACCCGTCGCCACCATCTGATTGATCGCCGTGGCGACGCTCGCGCGTACATTCGTCATGGGCGTGACCGCCGGCGTGCGGCAGTTGAAATCAG
Source organism: Hyphomicrobiales bacterium (assembly GCA_003228955.1). Lineage (GTDB taxonomy): Bacteria > Pseudomonadota > Alphaproteobacteria > Rhizobiales > Methyloligellaceae > UBA2767. The sequence continues at coordinate 11,656 of QIGN01000005.1, read as the reverse complement.
GTCCATCGCTGGTGCCTGAGATCGTCAGGGATGTGTATTTGCCGGTATAGCGCTGGCGCGCGTCGTAATCGTAATAGCTGCCGCTGTAACCGGAATCGGAGGCATAACGGTTGTAATAGGAATAGAAGTCCGGTTCGTCGGGCGCAAAGTAGGGCGGCCACAGCGTATCGCCGCCGGCCGGCGCCGTATCCAGTGTATCGAGGGGCGCCGGGCGGGCCCTCACACATCCATTCCACGCCGCATTCTGGATCTGGTCATACAGGTCGAGAACGTTGGTCCCGGGCTGAAAATCCTCGTCGGCGATGGACGACTGGGCGGAAACGTCAATCCAGCCCGAATTGAGCTTATCGGCACCGATATTGACCGCGGCGGCAAATGGTACGAGCCCGATTTGCACATCTTCGGAAGTTCCGCCGCCGCCATCGGGGATCATCACATCGAGCAATGCGTTCGACGCGTTCTTGAGCGCGGTCAGCTTGCCGCTCCAGCCCATCGAACCGGTATTGTCGAGAACCATGATGAGTTCAATTTTTTTTTCGTTCAGCGTCACCTCGGTGAAGGCGCCGACGGTGACCTGACTGATGCCCGCCAAATTCATGAATGTGGTCGGGACATCGCTGGTGGCGCTGATCGAAATAACACCGTCTGTCACGCTTACAGTAAGCGCGCTGGGAGACCCCAACCCGCCTGGTGTAAAATTGGCATCGAAAAAGGACTGGGCCTTGGCGGCGATATCGGCCTCGCTCAAATCCGCCCATGAGCCCACGGCAAGGGCCGCGGAATCGAGGGCATTGCCAAGCTGCTGCTTGGCGCGCAATGCACGCGAATAGTCGATCGACAAGCCTATACCCAGCAGCAGCGGGATCAGCAGGATACCGAACAGCACCGCCGTGACGCCGCTGGCGTCGGCGGCAAACCTGCCCGGTGTCCTTGCAATACGTCGCCACATTTTCCGATATGCTCCAGAGTTTGGCCGCGGCCCCGCCAGCAGACGTCGCGCAGGGCCCGAACAATGGCAATTGTCTGGCGTGCAATCTTTCACAGGGACAATAAATTTCCGCGAATTCAGTCCGTAAAATTTGAATGGAATTTGTATAAAATTTTACTCCACACTCTGTTTACCCTGCCGGGCATTTCGCCAAATCTCAACGGAACCTTAAGTGGTCTTGTGTCTAACTGTCGGCGAAAAGACCCGCCGCCGGCGCACGGCGATGCCCCCGCGCAATCCGCCTAATGCGTAGTGCGGAAGATCGTCAGGAAGAGGCCGACATGACAAAGCCAGAAGCAAGCACCCGAAATGGAGCACAAGGCGCGAAGCGCGGAATTCTGCATCGCTTCCGCGCGGACCCTTCCGGCGTGACCGCCATTGAGTTTGGAATCGTGGCCGCGCCGTTCTTTGCGCTGATGGTCGCGCTGATCGAAGTCTCCCTCGTCTTTTTCGCCAACTTCACCCTGGAAAACGCCGTCGACAAGGCGAGCCGTATGATCCGGACCGGGCAGGCCCAAACGCAAGGCTTCAGCGAAGCCCAGTTCAAGCAGTCTATCTGCGACGGCGTTACGGGCGTCTATGACTGTATGGCGGGCCTTAAACTGGACGTGATGCGCTTTGACAACTTTACCGGGGTCAATCTCCCCGATCCGCTGGATGGCAATGGCGAGCTGCGCACCGACTTCGGCTTCGATCCCGGCGCGAGCGGCGACGTTGTGGTCGTGCGCGCATTCTACGAATGGGAACTGATCGCCAATTTCCCGGGCGGTCTCGGCAACATGCCCGGTGGCGGGCGCCTTCTCGTTGCGACCGCCGCTTTCCGTAACGAACCCTTTGGCGACTAGGTGGCAACGATATGACCCGCAATACATTCCGCGAAAATGGCATAGTCTCGGTGCTTAAGAGGCGTCTGCGCGCCTTGGCCCATGATACACATGGTGTGAGCGCGGTCGAATTCGCCCTGATCCTGCCAATCATGGTCACCATGTATTTTGGCGCGGTGGAATTCTCCAGCGCGCTCACTGTCGACCGGCGTGTTTCATCCGTTGCGAGCGCGGCGGCTGACCTTGCCGCTCAGGCGGAAGAGGTGACCAGCAATTCGGTGCAGGATATTTTCACGGCGGCCACGTCGATTATGCTGCCCTATTCCGCGGACTCGATCTCCATTGTACTGACCAGCGTCGTTGCCGACGCGAACAACGATACGACTGTTGACTGGAGTTGCGCCCAAAACGGGTCAGCGAAATCGCAGGGTTCGGCCTATACTCTTCCCGCGGGCCTCACCCAGCCCTTCTCCAGCGTCATTGTTGCCGAGGTCGCCTACAGCTATACCCCGCCGATCAGCCAGTACCTGACCGGAGGCCTCAACATGACCGAGACCTTCTACCTGCGCCCCCGCCGATCACTCGCGGTGACAATGCAGGGCGGCGGCTGCTGAACCGCGCCGCGCACGATCCGGCAACTTCCCTTACTCAGGAAACTCTGTTCTTCAATTTTCATAGTGCCTTCTCGCGATGGAGACGGTGATAAGATGCCTGTCGACGCGGATCGTTCGCACAGGAGGCATCAATGGCGCAGTGGCTCAGATTTGAACAAGACGGCCAGACGAAATTCGGAACGCTGAATGGTGAAACAATCGCCATCCATTCCGGAGACATGTTTTCCGGTCCAGCTGAGACGGGCGAGACCGCCAACCTGGCGGATGTGCGGGTTCTCATGCCGTGTATCCCGAGCAAAATGGTCTGCATGTGGAATAATTTCCGCGCCATGACGGAAAAGGTCGGGGGCGAAATACCCGAAGAACCGCTTTGGTTCCTGAAAGCTCCCAGCTCCTATCTTGGTCCCGATGAGACCATCCGCCGGCCCAAATCATATGATGGACCGGTGGTTTACGAGGGCGAGATCGGCATTGTCATCGGCAAACAGTGCAGCGAAGTCAGTGAAGCCGACATTTCCGATTACATCTTTGGCTACACCTGCATCAATGACGTAACGGCGGTCAAGCTCATCTCCAAGGACAAGACTTTTGCCCAGTGGACCCGCTCGAAAAGTTTCGACGGCTTCGGCGTCTTCGGCCCCATGATCACGACGGATATCGACCCGCTGACGCTCACAATTAAAACGGTGCTCAACGGGGACGAACGGCAGAACTATCCCGTCAATGACATGACGTTCCCTCCGCACAGGCTGACCAGCCTCATCTCCCACGATGTAACCCTGGTGCCAGGCGACGTAATAGCGTGTGGAACTTCGGTTGGCGTCGGCTCCATGAAAGAGCCCGAAAACTCCGTTCACATCTCGATCGAGGGGATTGGAACGCTCAGCAACACATTTATCCAATAGTGTCGATCCAGGTATTGTAGCGAAAGATATAGGTGAGGACCCAATGAAAACATGTGTCGTTGGCGCCGGTGCGATCGGCGGACTTATGGCGGCAAAGCTCTCTTTGGCCGGCAATGACGTCACGGTGATCGACCAGGGAACGCACCTGGCCGCCATACAAAAAGACGGCCTGAAGCTCATCTGGGAGGACGGCTCCGAGCATGTCGCGCAGGTCAGGGCTGTTTCCAGCGCGGCCGAGGCCGGGCCGGCCGATCTGGTGATCCTCGCGCTCAAGGCGCATTTCCTGGATCAGGTCGCGAGGGACATCGACGCCCTTATGGACCCCGATACCATCATCATGACCGTGCAGAACGGCCTGCCCTGGTGGTACTTCCACAATCATGGCGGCGCCCATGACGGCAAGCGCCTGATCTCTCTCGACCCGACCGGCATCCTGACCAGGCATATCGACGCGAACCGCATCGTCGGCTGCGTCGTCTACCCGGCCGCCGCCGTAACGGAGCCCGGCGTCATCCATCATGTGGAAGGTGACCGCTTCCCGCTTGGTGAACTTGACGGGTCGGAATCGGAACGCGCAGGGAAACTGCACGATCTGCTGGTGGATGCCGGATTCCGCTCCCGCGTCCTCGACGACATCCGTTCCGAGATATGGCTCAAGGCCTGGGGAAATCTGTCCTTCAATCCCATTTCCGCGCTGACCCACGCAACGCTGGTCGACATCGCCCAGTTTGCCGAAACAAGGGAACTGGCCGCTGACATGATGCGCGAAGCGCAGGATATTGCCGAAGAGCTCGGCATCACATTCCGCCACACCATCGAAAAGCGCATCGACGGCGCCGAAAGCGTCGGCGCGCACAAGACGTCCATGCTTCAGGACGTGGAGGCCGGGCGTTCGCTGGAGACCGAGGCGCTTATCGGTTCGATCCTCGAGATGGGCGAGATGGTCGGCAAACCGGCCCCGTCCATCAAGGCGGTCTATGCCTGCGTCAAGCTGCTCAACAAGGTGATGCTGCTTGAAGGCGGCGGGGTCGCGGTAACCAGGGTCGCCTGAAACAGCTAATCCTGGCCCGCGGAATCTCCGATCTGCATCGCCAGAAATGTCGGCTCGCCCATCCGTTTGAGGAGAGCAAGCTGCTGCTCAAGCCACGCCATATGCCCCTCCTCGTCTAACGCGGTGCGCTCGAAAATATCGCGCGTGCCGATGTCGCCGGCCTCGTCCGCATTGCGGGCGGCCTGGGTGTAAAATTTTATGGCCTCCTGCTCGTCGCGCAAATCGGCCTCGAACATATCTTCGAGCGCCTGCGCGCGGTGCGGCGCTTTCGCCGGGGTCAGCTCCGGATCGCCTTTCAGGAAGACGATGCGCTGGGCATAGGCCTCCACATGTGCGAGTTCCTCGGCCATTTCCTCGCGCATCTTGGCGGCCAGCTTGCCCAGCCCCCAGTCTTCACAAACAAGCGCGTGAAGCAGATACTGGTTCACGGCGGTCAATTCCATGGAAAGGGCGGTTTGCAAATCCTTGATGACCTTGGTATTCGCACTCATGTCGAAATCTCCTGTTCCTGCCTGAACGAGTGAAAACCTGCGACGCGCGCTTCGCGTCCCACGCCTTTATTCTCGTACACAATTCACGTTCACTTTGAAATATGGGTTCTGAAACAGCCAAATAAAGAGACGCGATGCCGCAGCGCGCGCGATCGTCCGGAGCGGCCCGGCTGCCATCAATTTGAGGTCTCCGGAAGGTTTCTTGCTTGCCCGATTCCTGCTACTTTGAAGTTTACAATAGAATATAAATCGCCGCCATCAGGGAGGGGCGCCACATGCAAAAGGCTCTGGTCATCGATCCGGTGAAATGTACCGGGTGCAAGCAGTGCGAACTGGCCTGCTCTTATGTCAAGGAGGGGGAGTTCAATCCGGCAAAATCGCGCATCCGAGTGTTCGATTTCCATCAGGACGCACGCTTCGTCCCCTACACCTGCACCCAGTGCGCCGAGGCCTGGTGCCAGAGCGCCTGCCCGGTGGACGCCATCACCACCAATGAACGGGGCGTCAAGGAAGTCCATGACGCCCTGTGCGTGGGCTGCAAGGTGTGCACCATCGCCTGCCCGTTCGGCACGGTGAATTACAATGCTTCCACCGGCAAGGTCATCAAATGCGACGAGTGTGGCGGCGACCCGGCCTGCGTCAAGGCCTGCCCGACACAGGCCATCGTCTATGTGGACGTGGAGCAGGCGGGTTTTGAGAAAATGAAACACTGGGCCAAGCGCACCGATGCGGGCGCGCAGGCGTCGCACTAGGAGGACACGGGCATGGGATGGACAGGAAAAATCTTGCGCGTGAACCTCGCCAAGGGCACATGCACACCCGAAGATCTGAACATGGACTGGGCCGGCCAGTATCTTGGCCAGCGGGGCCTCGCGACCAAATATCTGGTTGAGGAAACGGACCCCAAAGTCGACCCGCTCTCGCCCGATAACAAACTGATTTTCGCCACCGGACCGCTGACGGGCACCTGCGCCTCGACGGGCGGGCGTTATTCGGTCATCACCAAGGGGCCGCTCACCGGCGCCATCGCCTGCTCCAATTCCGGCGGCTACTGGGGCGCGGAGCTGAAATTCGCCGGCTGGGACATGATCATCCTTGAAGGCAAATCCAAAAAGCCCGTTTATCTGTGCGTCATCGACGGCAAGGCGGAGTTGTGCGACGCGTCGGAGATCTGGGGCAAGTCCGTCTGGGACATGGACCCATGGATCAAGTCGCGCCACCAGGACCCGATGATGCATGTGGCCGGCATCGGCATCGCTGGTGAAAACGGGGTGCTCTATTCCTGCATCATCAATGATCTGCACCGCGCGGCGGGACGCTCGGGCGTTGGCGCGGTGATGGGTTCCAAAAACCTCAAAGCCATCGCCGTGCGCGGCACGGGCGGGGTCAAGGTCGATGACTTCCCCGCCTTTCTCGCCGCAACCAGCGCCGCCAAGGAAGTGCTCGCGGCCAACGCGGTAACGGGCGAAGGGCTGCCCACCTTCGGCACGCAGGTGCTGATGAATGTCATCAACGAGGCCGGCGCGCTCCCCACCCGCAACACGCGCGATGTGGAGTTCGAAGGCGCCCATGATATTTCCGCCGAAGCGATGGCCGCGCCCAGCGGCAAGGACGGGAAACCCAACCTGCTGGCCAATCAGGCCTGCTTCGGGTGCACCATTGCCTGCGGGCGCATCTCGAAAGTGAACGAAGAGCATTACACGGTCCAGAACAAGCCGGAATACTGGCACGCTTCGGGAGGGCTCGAATATGAAGCCGCGTGGGCGCTTGGCGCGGCCACCGGCGTCAGCGACCTCGACGCTCTCACCTATGCCAACTTCATCTGCAACGAACAGGGGATCGACCCGATTTCCTTTGGCGCGACACTCGGCGCGGCCATGGAAATGTATCAGGACGGCGCGCTTACCGAAAAGGATACGGACGGACTGGAACTCAAATTCGGATCGGCTGAGTCGCTTACCAGCGCCGTTGAGCTGACCGGCAGGGCGGAAGGCTTCGGCAAGGAACTCGGAATGGGCTCGAAAAAGCTGTGCGACAAGTATGGCAGGCCGGAGTTGTCGATGACCGTGAAGGGGCAGGAATTCCCCGCTTACGACCCGCGCGCCATTCAGGGGATGGGGCTGACCTACGCCACGTCCAACCGGGGCGCGTGCCACTTGCGCTCTTACACGGTATCGTCGGAAATTCTTGGCATTCCGGAAAAAACCGACCCGCTGGTAACGGACGGCAAGGCCGGTCTGGTCAAGGCGTTTCAGGACGCGACCGCAGCGGTCGATTCCGCCGGACTGTGCATCTTCACCACCTTCGCCTGGACCCTGGAGGACATCGCCCCGCAGATCGACGGCGCGCTTGCCGGCAAATGGAGTGTCGACCGGCTGCTGGAGATCGGCGAGCGGGTGTGGAACCTGGAGCGGCAATATAATCTTCAGGCCGGCTTTACGGCCAAGGACGACACATTGCCCAAGCGGCTCCTGAAAGACGCCGCCAAGACCGGCCCCGCCAAGGGCCTCACCGCCGGGCTCGACAAAATGCTCCCCGAGTATTACGAGGCGCGCGGCTGGACCAAGGAAGGCGTGCCGACCAATGAGACGCTCGCCCGGCTGGCGTTGTAGGTTTCACCTCTCCCCTGTGGGGAGAGGTCGCGCGGTTTAGCGCGGGTGAGGGGGTCGTGAGTCAACTGGTTGCCCCCGGTCCCCCCTCACCCCGGCCCTCTCCCCACAGGGGAGAGGGAGAAGAGGAATGTGTTAAGGGGACTTGAATCGATGCATCACGTCATCCTCGGCGCGGGACCCGCGGGCGTTCTGGCGGCCGAAACCCTGCGCAAACAGGACACAAATGCGAAAATCACGATTCTCGGAGCGGAGGACGAACCGCCCTATTCGCGCATGGCGATCCCTTACCTTCTTTCCGGGCAGATTGACGAAGAAGGGACCTATCTACGCCAGGACGCTGGCCACTATAAAAATCACGGCATCGAGGTGACGCGCGCGCGCGCCGGCGCCCTGGATGCAAAACACAAGAAAATCGCGCTGGAAGATGGCGGCGAGGTTCAATATGACCGGCTGCTGATCGCCACCGGCGCCAGCCCGGTGCGCCCGCCCGTGGAGGGACTTGACCTGCCGGGCGTCCACAGCTGCTGGACGCTTGAAGATGCGCGGGCAATTCTGGACCTCGCTCAAAAAGGCGACCATGTGGTGCTGATGGGCGCGGGCTTTATCGGCTCCATCATCCTCGAAGCACTGGTCTCGCGCGGCGTGAAGCTGAGCGCCGTTGAAAAGGAAGACCGCATGGTTCCGCGCATGATGGACCAAACCGCCAGCGGGATGCTGAAACGCTGGTGGGAGGAACACGGCGTCAACGTCCTCACCGGCACTCAGATCAAACAGATCACGCGCGGCGAGGACCGTCTCGATGTCTCTCTTTCTTCGGGAAAGTCCCTGCGCGCGAAACTGGTCGTTGTCGCGGCGGGCGTTGCCTCAAATACCGGTTTCCTGAAGGGCTCCGGCGTCGACACGGACGCAGGCGTCAAGGTCGATGGTTTTCTGCGCACAAGCGCCAATCACGTCTATGCGGCGGGCGACGTGGCGCAGGCCAAAGACTTCTCGACGGGTGAATTTTCCGTTCTTGCCATCCAGCCCGTGGCCGCGGATCACGGGCGCATCGCCGCGCAGAATATGGCCGGGCGGGAAACGCCGCACAGGGGCAGCCTGAACATGAATGTACTCGCCGCCCTCGGCCTCGTTTCCTCGTCCTTCGGCGCGTGGGACGGGATCAAGGGAGGCGACAATGCCGCCATGTGCGACGCGGACGCCTACCGCTATCTGCGGCTTGAATTCGACGGCGACCGCCTCGCCGGTGTGCAGGCTGTCGGCTTCACCGATCATATCGGCGTGGCCCGCGGGCTGATCGAAACAAAGCTCCGGCTCGGGCGCTGGAAAGACGTGCTGATGAAGTCGCCTGAGCGTCTGGCCGAAGCCTATGTGGCATGCGCGCAGGGTATCAGGTGAAAATCACCCTCAAACTCTATGCGACGCTCGGCGCCTTCCTGCCGCCCGGCGCGCAACGCAACGCGATCGATCTGGACGTCTCGGATGGCGCGACCATAGGCGATGTGCTGGCGCGGCAGAATGTCCCGCGCGAAACCTGCCACCTGATACTTGTAAACGGCATCTTCTCCCCGCCCGCAAACGCGGACGCCAGGGAACTCGTTGACGGCGATACGCTGGCCGTATGGCCTCCGGTTGCCGGAGGCTAGGTGCATTGGGCAACCCACCCGGCGGGGTCGAGAAAATCATGTCCCTCTCCTTGAGGGAATTTCACCGTTCCCTGAAAACGCTCAACCCCGGCGCGGCTCCAGACGAGATACAACGCCATGTTGTCATTTCCTCAGGTGGCGGCGAGGTTCACATTATCTATGAGGCGCTTGAAAAGGTCTCCCTTGGCGGCCTGCTCGCCCTGCCCCGCGCGCGGGTAACGCTCAGCTTCGAGGCGCTGAACGAAACAGAACGGCGCGCATTCCTTGCCCGTTTCGAAAAGGCGTTTCAAAGAGGCGGAGGCTAAACCCAATCAGACATTGCCGGGATTGGCCTGATCACTTAAAGTTGATGGCGCGAGTTGAAGAGCCTTTGGAGTGGCCCCGATGAACCCTTTGTTGTCCGCTATAACGGCTGTCTTTGCGCTTTTTGCGCTGACGCCGCTGGCCGGAGCCGGCACCTGCCCGACAGATCGATATATGCACAACGGGTCGGTCATGGAGGTTCATTTTTGTAACGGAGGCTCGGTGACGATCAGCTATGTCCAGCCGCGCGCCGGAATGATCAAGGCGGGGGCGCGCAACGGCTCACTCCTGTTTGATGGCTTTGAACAGCCGAACGGGGTCATCACTGGAAATTCCCGGTTGTTCAGCGCCCGCTGCGGCGTCGTGCCGTACGCTGTCTCGGGCAGCCGGCAGGGAAATGCAATTGTCCTCAACGGCACCGCCCCCATTCGCGGCAAGGGCTGCCAGGTGGTGCGCTACCGCCAGGACAATCTGGTGTTTTCACTTCTCGGCGCCGGACCGCAGGTCGTGCCGGCGCAATGCCCGCCGGGATTTACGCTGTCCGGCGGACAGTGCATCCGCATGGGCGCGGCCCCCGCGCCAATACCGGTCCCTGTGCCCCAGCCACAGCCGGGTGGGAACGCGGGTGACTGGTACGCCATTGCCGGTTCTTTCAGAAAGCGCGGCCCGGCGCAGGCACGGGTCAATCAGCTTGGCCCCGGCTGGTTCGTCATGAACACCAGCCAGTGCCCCAATTTCCGCAACGGCTACTGGATCGCAACCGCCGGCGGCTTTGCGAAAGGCACCGCCCAGCTCTATGTCAACCAGGCGCGCAAAGGGGCTTATAAAAAGACCTGCAACTAGAGCGGTTCAGCGCTTATGCGCCTCATCGAGCCGCTTCAATTCCAGATTGATGCCGCGTCTTTCGTCAAGCAGGTGATTGAACTGCGCATCGCATCCCGTGACCGGCGCGGGATAAGCCGAGATTTCTTCGTTTATCGCCGCCCGCCTCGCCTCAAGGCGGACCTGAACCGCCCGCCAGGTTTCAGGCTTACTCATTCGCCAGTCCCCACGGGCACGCCCCACAGATCATATTCGTCCGAATGCTCGATGCGGACTTTCAGCATGTCGCCCGGCTCCAGCTCGCTTTCCCCATTGATGAAGACGCAGCCATCGATTTCCGGCGCATCCCAGCTAGAGCGCCCGATGGCGCCTTCTTCGTCGACCTCATCGACCAGCACGTCGATTTCGCGGCCCACGCGGGAGCTGAGAATTTCCGCACTCACTTGCTTCTGCGTTTCCATCAACCGCGCGAAACGCTCGTCTTTAATCTCTTGAGGCACATGTCCCTCAAGGGCGTTCGATGCCGCGCCTTCGACGTCCTCATATCTGAAGCACCCCACCCGGGTGAGTTTGGCTTCGCGCAGCCAGTCGAGCAGAATCTCAAAATCCTCCTCCGTTTCGCCGGGAAAGCCAACGATAAAGCTGGAGCGGATCGCAAGATCGGGGCATATCGCGCGCCAGTCTCCGATACGCGCAAGCGTCTTTTCCTGACCGCCCGGCCTCCGCATGGCCTTGAGCACGTTCGGGCTCGCATGCTGGAAAGGAATATCGAGATAGGGCAGCACATGCCCCTCGGCCATCAGCGGGATAACATCATCCACATGGGGGTAGGGATAGACATAGTGCAGCCGCACCCACACGCCGAGCGATCCGAGCGCCTGTGTGAGGTCGAAAAAGCGCGCGCTTAACGCGGCACCGTTCCAGTCGCTCGGGGCGTATTTCAGATCAAGCCCATAGGCGGAGGTATCCTGGCTGATGACCAGCAACTCCCGCACCCCCGCCTCCACCAGCCGCTCCGCTTCGCGCATGACATCGCCCGCCGTGCGGCTTGCCAGTTTCCCGCGCATGGAAGGGATGATGCAGAAGGCGCAGCTGTTGTTGCACCCTTCGGAAATTTTCAGATAGGCATAGTGGCGCGGCGTCAGGCGAATGCCTTCCGGCGGGATCAGATCGAGAAATGGATCGTGGGCCGGAGGGACCACATTGTGTATCTCCGACACCACGCGCTCATATTGATGCGGCCCCGTCACCGCCAGCACGCCGGGATGCTCGGCGCGGATACGGGCTTCCTCGACGCCGAGGCAACCGGTGACGATCACCTTGCCGTTTTCGTTCAGCGCCTCGCCAATGGCGTCGAGCGACTCCCGCTTGGCGCTGTCGAGAAACCCGCAGGTGTTGACGAC
>QIGN01000170.1 GCA_003228955.1 Hyphomicrobiales bacterium | reverse complement strand
GGACTGGCCGCCGCAAGCAATATTCAGCCGAAAAAAAACCCGCCCATTTCCGGACGGCTCATTTCCCTGGCCCAAAGCAACCTGCGCCATTTCAAAAACAATGTAACACATTTTTAGCTTATTCGGAAGCCGCTTGGCGCATTGGCGCCGCACTTTGCCCCGATGTTGCGCGCAATTGGCCGCATATGGTTAATTCCGGGCGGCCGGGTTTTCAGTCGCCCTCGCCGGGCTTGTCGGAGAAATACTTGGAAAATTTGCCCTTTTCTTCGGTAAAATCGTCGGCGCCGGGCAGCGGTTCCTTGTGGGCCGTAATGTTGGGCCATTTCTCGGCAAAGTCCCGGTTTACCTCGAGCCATTTCTCCAGATCGGGTTCCGTATCGGGTTTGATGGCCTCTACCGGGCATTCGGGTTCGCACACACCGCAGTCGATGCATTCGTCAGGGTGAATAACCAGCATGTTTTCACCCTCATAGAAACAGTCGACCGGGCAAACCTCCACGCAATCGGTGTATTTGCACTTGATGCAGCTTTCGTTGACGATATACGTCATGCAAGCGTCTCCGATTGCGGTGATATGAGAGCGTTCATGTCAGGTCTTGTATCCAGAGTTCCGGATGCGGGGCTTGCCGGCCCGGCGAAGTTATTCCAGCGCGCCTTAGTAGTACAATCGGCCCCGGGGCTCAACCGCCTGCCGGCATCATTTTGTGCGTCACCGCCCAGACCCATCCTCATTTCCCGACAGCCAGGAATCGATACGCCGCCGGTCGCGCTTTGTCGGCCGGCCCGACCCCTTCTCGCGCAGGGCCGGGGCCTGCGGCGGCGCGGGCCCTTTTTCGGGCTTCACCGGGGCCGGACTCAAATCTTCATACAGCGCGCGCGCCTGTGCGGCCGGGCCGCGGCGCAGGCCGCACGCCAGCACTTTGAATATCCGCACCTGGCCGCGAACAACCAGTGTAAGCACGTCGCCCGCGCTGACATTTGTGGCGGGCTTGCGCGCCGGCGCGCGGTTCACCCGGACCTTGCCGGTTTCGACAAGCCTGGCGCACAGGGTCCGGGTCCTGGCGACGCGCGCATGCCAGAGCCATTTGTCGAGGCGCTGACTGTGTCTGGCCGGGGCGTCAGGAGGGGTCTTTGACTCGGGTTTCGAGGTCACGTTTCAAATCTTTCAGGGCGGCGAAGGGAGAATCGGGATCGATGGCCCGCGGCCGGGGTTTGGGCGTTCGCTTTGGCCCGGTGGCGGTGCGTCCTGGCGCGGCCCTGGCCTTTCCCTTCGTGCTCTTCGCGGCCTTGGGTTTTCTTTCCCGGACCTTGCGCGCGGCGACACGCGGCGTCCTGCGGCGCGGGCGCCATATCTCATTCATTTCCGCGCCGGTTTCTGGAGCGTCTCCGCCGGATTTCCCGGCTGCCGCGGGAGCGGTTTCCCCGCCTTCCGCGTCGGCGGTATCCGGTTTCGCATTCTCAACCTGCGGCTTTGGCTTGAGCGCTTTGCGGTCCCTGCGAAAGCCAAGGACCGTGAGGACAGAGGCAAATTCCTCGCCGGAGCAGCCGATGATCGACGTCATGCCCGGCGTCACCGAGAAGCCGCCATCTCCGGTTGCCCCTTCGGGCGCCGCCGGGGCCGGAGTAACGGCCTTGCCGTCTTTCCCGGCCTTCTCCACACCCCCGGTCTCTTCCCTGGCTTCAACCTTTTCCGCCTTGGTCTCGCCTTCGGGGGGGGCCTTTTTCCCGCGCCAGGAGACCAGCGGACGGATCATGTCGGCCAGGCGTTCCAGCATGTCGAAGCGCACCACGCGCCGGCCGCAATGATGAAATCCCGCCGCGCGGTAAAAGGATTGCGGCAGCTTGGGGTCGGCGGCGATCGATGTCAGCCCCTGGCGCGGCGGTTCGGGCAGCTGGCCCGGATCGATGCTCTCGCGCGCGCCATGTTGCAGCGCCCACAGCAGCAGGATCAGATCCGACGCGGCCGGTTTCAGCAGCACCGGCATGAAAATATTGAAGGCGCCGAAGCGAACCCCGTAGTGGCGCAACTGGCCGCGCGCTTCCTGGTCGAGCTGGCGGATGTCGTCGGCGACATCATCGCGTTTCAGCGCACCGAGACTTTCAAGCAACTGGAAAGCGACCCCCTTGGCCAGGCCGGTAATGTCTTCCGCGGCAGCCAGTTTGACGAGCGGCTCGAGGCGCTCGTCAATGACTGCTTCGAGCCAGCCGGAAATTTTCCCTTCGACCTTGTCCCGGTCAGGCCCGCTCAAATGTTCGTCCGCCAGGATGACGAGGGCAGGTTTCAAAGCGCTTGCTCCCTGTTCCAGACGGGCGAGGGGCGAGCCTTCCCACATGATCTGGCCCAGCCGCGTGAGTTCCAGCTTATCGGGGTCAGCCGCAACCAGCCGTTTCGCGCGCGCGGCCAGTTCTTCGCTCAGAACCTTGGCGGCGGCGTTGCGCGCCGCCTTGCCGTGGATACCCGAGGCGCTGGCATCGTGCGTAAACGCAAAGCCGTCCAGACGGCCGACAAAATGGCGTTCGACATGAACCGAGCCGTCGGCTGAAATTTCCGCGTGCAGATTGTCCTTGTCGCGCATGCTTTTCATTAGCACGCTCGTGCGCCGGTCGACAAAACGCTGGGTCAGCTTCTCATGCAGCGCGTCGGACAGTTTGTCCTCGATCGCGCGGGTGCGCTCCTGCCAGTGTTTGGGGTCGGCCAGCCAGTCCGAACGGTGCGAGACGAAGGTCCAGGTCCGGATATGTGAAATGCGGTTGGCGAGCGTATCGATATCGCCGCCCGTATTGTCCGCATAGCGCACCTGATCGTTGAGCCAGTCTTCGGGGATATGTCCGTTTTCGCTCAGCAGATGGCAATAGATCTGGGCGACAATCCCGGCGTGATCCGCCGCCGAAATCTTGCGGTAGTCCGGAATCTGGCAGACTTCCCAGAGGCGGGAGATTGCCGCGGGGGAGGCCGCCAGCGCCCGAACGGTCTCATCGCCCGAGGCATTCTCCAGCGCGATCAGGTCATTCACCATGCGCCCGCGCACAAGGCGCCTGTGATCGGGCTGCGCGCGCAGGCTCTCTTTCAGCCGGTCGAGCGAGGCGAAATCGAGAGAGCCATTGCGCCACTGCAATAGCTTCACCGGCTCGAATTCATGCGCCTCAAGCGCGGCGATGCGGGCCTGTTCAAGGGGATCAACCTGTGCCGTGACACCAAATGTCCCGTCATTGGTGTGCCGCCCGGCCCGGCCCGCGACCTGACCGATTTCGGCATTGGTCAATTCGCGGTGCTGCTGACCGTCGAATTTGCTCACCGATGCGAGCGCCACATGATCGACGTCGAGATTCAGCCCCATGCCGATGGCGTCGGTGGCGACCAGAAAATCGACCTCGCCATTCTGATAGAGATCCACCTGGGCGTTGCGTGTCTTGGGGCTCAGCGCGCCAAGCACAACAGCCGTCCCGCCACGCTGGCGGCGCATCAACTCGGCAATGGCGTAAACCTCGTTGGCCGCAAAGGTCACGATCGCGGTGCGCCGCGGCAGGCGCGAGAGCTTTTTCTGGCCCGCATAGGTCAGCTTTGAAAGCCGGGGCCGCGAGATGATATTGGCGCCGGGGAGCAGATCGATAATCACATCTTTCATCGTTGCGGCGCCGAGCAGCAGTGTTTCGCTGCGTCCTCGCGCATGGAGCAGATGCCGCGTGAAAACGTGCCCGCGCTCGGGATCGCCTGCGAGCTGGATTTCATCGACCGCCAGGAAAGCGACATCGATGTCACGCGGCATCGCTTCCACCGTGCACACATAGTAGCGCGGCGATTTGGGAAAAATTTTCTCCTCGCCCGTCACCAGTGCGACATTGGCGGCGCCCGCGGCGCGCACGACCTTGTCATAGACCTCGCGCGCCAGCAGGCGCAGCGGCAGGCCGATGATGCCGCTTTCATGCCCGAGCATCCGCTCGATGGCCAGGTGGGTCTTGCCGGTATTCGTGGGTCCGAGCACGGCGGTTACGCCGCGCCCGCGCCGCGCACCGCCAGAAGTGAAGTTATCGCTCATCTCGACGACCCTAACGAAGGAAAAAGGCGCTGGAAACAGCGCTTTGGACCGGCAATTCGCGCGGGCCTGTTAACGTCTGGAACGATTCCGGAACGAAAGCCGACCGAATCACTGACTCGCGGAGATTCAATGTTCGTTCACTACGACATGTTGTGTTTGAGCCGCGTTTCCCGCAATTCCCGCTCCCCCCGAGCCCGCCGGACAGCGTCTTTACTCGCGTGTTTGTTAACAGGATGTCCAGTTTGAACCAACAGGGGAGTGTTATGGGCCGCCCCGCGTATGCCGGCAATGTTAATAAAGGGAAGGCATCGCGAACGAACCATGCCCGAATCAGGGGAGCGTTAATTTTCATGTTTTGTTCACTACCAGATGTTGATTCGCGGGCGCGCGGGTTAACCTTTCCATGCCGCGTAAGCTGCGCATTGGCGCGCGCGGCGCGGCGCGTTAATCCCCTGTCCCCTTCCGGAGCGGTTTTGATCGAACCGGCGCCGTTCAGCGTATGATCGAAATTTTTTCCTCGCCTGGAAACTCTATCTGAAGCGCCGTCGAGGTGGCGGACGCGGTGCCGTAGGGCGTGGGAATGATCACATGGTAGGGCACATACATGGCTTTCCGGGGCACCTCGATGAGCCAGACTTCGATGTCGTCCGACGCCGCCATGAACTGGATGCCCGAATTGTCAGGCTTGTAGCCGGCGATGGGGATGTATTTGATCTTGCATATGACGGCCACGCCGCGATAGCCGCCCTTGCCGCGCTTTTTCACCTTTACCGTTTTTTTGTGGCTCAACAGGAGGTCGAACCTCTGGCGGCCGTCAAACACCGGGATACGCCCGGGGCAAACCGACTTGCCGGCATCGCCGCCGGCCGTCCTGGCCGTAAAAAAAATGGCGCTCAGCGGGTCCAGCACGCCTTTGACATGGGCGGCGGTGACCGGGATGACCTTTGAACTGTCGGAAAAGGGCGGTCTGGCCAGGACCTGGGTGACTGCATTGCCTTCGAACATCATGGCAAGTGTGGCGCTGCGTTTCTTTGTCTTGAAGTCGAATGTGAAAGAGCTTGGCTGAGGCCCGGTCTTTGTCACGGCGCCGGTTGTGGTGGTTCCGCCCTCGACTTCGAACAGCAGGCCGGTAATGAATTTCAGTGAGCCCTTGCCGCGCATCGAATAACTCTCGGCGTTCAGGTTCGACCAGAATTTGAACTTGCCGAGCTTGAGGCCGGCAAAGCGGATGGCGTAGACCGCCGCGATACGCGCATGCGGGGTCTGGGCGATGGCCGGCCCGGCCGCGGGCGGCGGAACCGTCAGTCCGGCAAGGAGGATCGTACCCGCGACAGCGGTCGTTTTCGCCCTTGTTATAATCACCGGTATCCGCATGAAAATCGCCGCGTCTCGCGTTGGACCCCAGGAAGGAGCCGACGATCCGGCCAGACTGCTCCGCCATTTCGTCATTCTTGTGTTAGGGCTTTGACCCCGATGCTCGCCGCAGACTGCAACACTTCGGCGCAGAGTACAAACTTTGCGGTGATATCCCGGGACCGATCCCACCCCCCGCCTGCTTGACGGACGCCCTCACGATCCGTATATCATCGCGCCGCCGGACCCTGTCGGGCGAACCAGCATATTCACAGGAGCTCATTTCATGTCGCGGCGCTGCGAACTCACGGGTAAAGCGGTTATGACCGGCAACAATGTCAGTCATGCGAAAAACAGGACGCGTCGGCGGTTCCTGCCCAATCTGTGCAAAGTCACCCTGACAAGCGAGACGCTTGGCCGCAAGGTGCACTTCAAGGTCAGCGCGAATGCGCTTCGGACCGTTGAGCATCGCGGCGGGCTGGACGGCTTTCTCGCCAAGGCCAAGGCCGCCGAATTGTCGCTCAAGGCGCGCCGGATCAAACGGCAGATCGAGAAAGCCAAGAGCGCAACCGCCTAGGTGATGGACTCACGGATCGCCGTCATTCCGATACGGCATGGCTGACCAACCTCGGACATCAGACAGTACATCCGGCGCGGCGCGCAGCGCGCCCGCCGCCGAACGCAATACATCTTCGATCCTTCAGGTCCTCAAAACGCACCTGCCGGCTTCGGGGCGGGCGCTGGAAATCGCCAGCGGTACGGGCCAGCACGCGGCCGCGTTCGCGCAAAACTTCCCGGCCATCACCTGGGTTCCGAGCGATCCATCCCCGGACGCGCGCCGCAGCATCGCCGCCTGGGCTGGGGAGGCTGGTCTGGAGAACCTGAAATCCCCCCTCGATCTGGACGTGATGCGGGACGGTTGGACAGCTTCCCTGGAAGGTTCCCTTGATGTCGTCCTCGCCATCAATCTCTTGCACATTTCGCCCTGGGCGGCGTGCGAGGGGCTGCTGCGCGGCGCCGGCGCGCTGCTCAGGACGCAGGGGATGCTGTATCTATACGGCCCTTACCGGCGCGGCGGCGTGCACACCGCCGAAAGCAATGCGCGCTTTGAGGAATGGCTTCACGGGCAGGATCGCGCGTGGGGCGTGCGTGACATCGGCGAAGTCGAGCGCGCGGCGGCCATCCATGGCCTTGGCCTCGATGAGGTCATCGCGATGCCGGCCAACAATTTCTCGCTCATTCTGCGTAAGTCGTAAGGACGGGGCCGGCAGGCGTGCCGGGTCAGCGCTGTGAACGCACCGGTGCTTTGCGGCGCCTGTTTTTCGCCGCCGCCGGGCGCGCCGGGCCCTGACCTTCGGGGAAGATGAGCTGACGGTGCGGGTAGGGGATGGCGACGCCGTGCTTTTTGAAGGCGTCCCAGAGCGCGAGGAATACATTGCCGCGAATGTTGGTCAGGCCGTTTTTGGGGTCGCGAATCCAGAAACGCAGAACCAGATCCACCGAAGACTCGCCGAAGCCGGTAATGTGGCAGACCGGGAGAGGTTTCTCCAGCACGCGCTCGATCCGTTGCGCGGTCTCGACGGCGATCTTGCGCACTTCATGCGGATCGGCGTCATAGCTGACGCCGAACTTGATCTCCAGGCGGATGTTCCTGGTGCTGAAGGACCAGTTCACCACCCTCTCGGAGACGAAGCTTTCATTGGGGATCAGATATTCGACCCCGTCGCGGGTGAGGACCGACACGTAGCGCGAATTGAGCGAATTGATCCAGCCGAAGGTCTCCCCCAGCGAGATGACGTCGCCCGGCTTGATGGAGCGGTCCGAGAGAATGATGATGCCGCTGATCAGGTTCGAGGCGATTTTCTGCAAACCAAAACCGATGCCCAGCCCCAGCGCGCCCGAAAATACAGTGAGGGCCGTCAGGTCGATGCCCACCGCCGATACCGTGCCGAGCAGGGCGACCGTGAGCAATGCGAACTTGATGAATTTGGAGAGCAGCACCTGCAGCGCGGGGGCAAGGTCCTCGTTGCGCCGGATGCGCCGCTCCAGGAAGTTTCCGGCCAGCAAGGCCAGCCAGATGAGCACTGTGAGAAACAGGACCGCTTTCAAAACCGCCAGCAGGGAGAGACGGAAATCGCCGATTGAAAAGGCGGCCGCGTCCAGCGCCGTCAGCGCCGCGCCGAGGAAGCCGCTGATATAAAGCCCCGCGGCTGTCCAGGCGCAATAGGCGAACAAAGTGGCCAGGGAGCGGTTGCGGATGAACCGCGAAACAATCGCGATGATGACGCCGGCACTGGAGAGCGCCGCCGCAAGCCCGACATAGTAGCCGCGGCTGGGCCAGGTCACTTCGCGCAGCAGATAGGCCGCGAGCCATAATGACAGCGCGAACAAAATCCATTTCATCCGGCGCAGGGGCACCACCAGAACGCGCAGAATCTGGGGCTGGGATTCAATGCCGCGCAGCTTCTCTTCAAGCGGCGGCGTGATGAATTTGGCAATGAGATGGGCCGCGCCATAGCACAGCGCGATCACCGCGATTTGCAGGAAGGCCCAGGGCGTGGCCAGCGGGGTGAGATATTCAAGGGCCGTGCCCGAAAGACCGGTCAGAATTTCATCAAGATCGAATTCAGGAATTTCGATCTTTGCCGGTTCGGGCGGGGCGGGGGCGGCATCGATAGCTCCCTCGCCACCGCCAGCTGGTGCGGGCGGGGCTGGCGCCGGGGGTGATTTTTGCTGTTGCGCCTGCGCAAGCTGAATCAGGGATGCGTCCTTCATAGCCAGACCCTAACAGATTCGCGGCGCAATCCCGGCGGCCTGCCCGAATTCAGGAAATCGACAGCAGGGTCATGCCGGCGAGAATGAGGCCGGCCCATCCCATGCGCTTTTTGAAGTCCCCTTCGCCAAGCAGAATTGTCCCGGCCATGACGGTGAGGAGCACACTGACCTCGCGCAGGGGCGCGACATAGATCACCGGTGTGAAGGTCAGTGCGGTCAGCACCAGAATATAGGCAAGCGGGTTGAATATGGCGATGCCGATGACCGCCAGCCGGTGGTCGCGCCAGTGCCGCTCGACCTGCGCGCGGCGCTTCAGTGCAATTGGCGCAAGCGCCGTGGCCCGCAGCAGGCTCGATGTGTAGTCGAGCAGGAGCGGCGGCACGAGCAGCGCCGTCACCGTATAGGCGTCCCAGACCGTATAGCTGCCGATGAGCAACCCCGCCAGCACACCGAACAGGAGTGAATTCGTGACATGGCCTGCGCTTTTCCTGAACCCGCCGGTGAGAAATACGACGCCGGTGACAATGGCCGCCCCGCCGAGAAAAACGGGCACGGTGAGTGTCTCGCCAAGAACCGCCACGGCGAAGGCGACCGACAGAAGCGGGCCTGTCGCGCGGGCGGTTGGGTAAACCAGCGACAGATCGCCCTTCCTGTAACCCTGCTGCAACAGCAGGAAATAGCCCATATGCAAGGTGGCGCTGGCGATGCAGAAGGCGATTTCAAGGCTTCCGAGAACGGGCTGTTTAACGACAAGAACCCAGAGCGCGACCGGCAGATAGAGGAGGGCGGAAAGGGTTGAAAAAAGCCAGACCAGTTCCGGCCCGCCATCGATGCGCTTGACGAGCACATTCCAGGTGGCGTGGCATAGAGCGGCGGCGAGAACGAGGGCGAGTGCAAGGGGGGTCATGGGGCTACCTCAAAGACATGAGCCGGGGCCGTGCGAAACCGCACCCGCCTATCCCCCCTAGCTTTTTCGTCTTTAAGGTGTCTGCCGGGTCTGTCCGGCGTCTGTGCGACGCCGCGGCGTTCCGTGGCGCTCGGTCCGGACCTGACGTGCCGAAGACACGGTTCAGCGGAACCCTAGCCACACATAGAGCGGAGGGTCACATTAGCAGTTTTGTACGGAGGGGGAAGTGCGTATCCGTTTGCGGTTCCGCCTCGGCGAAACCCCTGCGGAAGCAGGGGGTCATTGGGCGGCCGGGGGACCCCCGGTCAGGCCGGGGGTTTCGGCGTCAGTGGAATGATGAGGACCGGAACCCCGCATTCACTCCACGATCGCGAACTGCATCAGCAGGGTGCGCTGGAAGCGGCGGTTGAAATTGTCGTCTGAAATCAGCGTGAGGATATCGCGCCCCTGCGCGTCCGTGTGAACGGCCAACCCTTCCATATTGTCAATCTCGCGCACATCGTCGGTTTCGAACAGGACCTCGCCGCCGAGCAATGCGCCGCGTTTCACCTCTGCCGCTTTCACCCGGCGAAGGCGCATTTTCACCCCTTCGGTAAACCGGAAACGCCGCTCGAGAACGATAATGTCGCCATTGCCGGCGCTCGCAAGATCGGTGACCGCGAAACCCTTCAGCCGCTTGAGCTTCAACAAGCCCGGCGCGGGGCCGCCGATCAGCCAGCCGGTATGGTTGCCCTGCTCATCCAGATATTCTTCCGCGAAGGCCAGAAGCGCGCCCTTCGAGCGGCCCGCGCGCAGCACGGTAATTCCTTCAAGTCCCTTGTTGCGGCTCATCGACCTGGCGCGACCGGGCAGCTTGAGATCGCGTATCGCCGCGCCGAGGCCCTGCCGGGTCACCTTGTATTCGGTAATCCGGTGTTTGCGCTCGAACGAGACAAAGGCCTTGCCGGTGAGCGCGCCGGGGGTGGCGAACACCACCGATTCGGAATCCGCCAGAATCTTTCCGCCAAGCGGCTTGCCGTTCAGCCCGCGCGTGCGCCCCATGCGTGTATTGCCCAGTTTTTCCAGACGCCCGTCGCGATAGACAATTTCGGCCCTGAGCCAGCGGCCTTCATCGGAAATGGCGAGCATTTGCGTGCCGGTTTTATCCAGCGCGAGCCCGGAAAAACCGCCAAACCCGGGCAGGGGAGAGGTCAGTCTCAGAGTGCCGAGCCATTCCAGTTTGCCATAGCGCCGTTTGTCCGGCTTGTCGCGGTCAAACAGAATGGGCTCGGAGCTGACCTTGACGGGGGAAGGCCTGTCATCGGTGCGCGCCTCGCCCGGGGTCGCGCCCGGCCACGCCAGCGCCGCGCAGAGCGCCGTCAGCCCCACGGCCCAGGTAGCCGCGTTGATGCGGGCACGCGTCAATGGAGGCGTCCCGCGCCGCGTCTTTGGGCCGGCCTTGCCGCGCCGTCGCCGTCGCCGAACAACTCGGCGAGCTGGTCGGTGATCGCGCCCGCGAGTTCTTCGGCATCGGTGATGGTCACTGCCTGCCGGTAGTAGCGGGTGACGTCATGGCCGATGCCAATGGCGATGAGCTCGACCGGGGAGCGGGTTTCGATCTCTTCGATGACCTGCCGCAGATGCTGCTCCAGATAGCAGCCCGAATTCACCGACAGGGTGGAATCATCAACCGGCGCGCCGTCGGAGATCATCATCAGGATGCGGCGCTGTTCGGGCCGCCCCAGCAGCCGGTTATGCGCCCAGGTGAGCGCTTCCCCGTCGATGTTTTCCTTCAGCAGCCCCTCGCGCATCATCAGTCCCAGCGCGCGCCGCGAGCGCCGCCAGGGCGCATCGGCCGGCTTGTAGATAATGTGGCGCAGATCGTTCAGCCGTCCCGGCGAAACCGGTTTGTTGTCGGCCAGCCACGCCTCGCGCGAGCGCCCGCCTTTCCAGGCGCGGGTGGTAAAGCCGAGTATTTCCACCTTCACCCCGCAGCGCTCAAGGGTGCGCGCCAGAATATCGGCACAGCACGCCGCCACCATGATGGGCCGCCCGCGCATGGAGCCCGAATTGTCCAGCAGCAGGGTAACGACGGTATCGCGGAACTGCGTATTGCGTTCCTGCTTGAAGGAGAGGGTGTTCATCGGGTCGATGATGATGCGCGGAAGCCGGGCTGCGTCCAGCAGACCCTCATCCATATCAAAATCCCAGCCGCGATTCTGCTGCGCCATCAGCCGGCGCTGCAACCGGTTCGCGAGCCGCGCCACCACCCCGTGCAGGCCTTGCAGCTGTTTGTCGAGAAAGGCGCGCAGGCGCTCCAGTTCCTCGGCGTCGCACAGCTCGTCCGCTGCGATGGTTTCATCGAAGCTGCGCGTGTAGGTCTGATAACCGAAGGCGCCTGGGTCATCGAGGACAGAAGCGTTGGGCCGCCGGGGCGGCGCGTCCTGCGGCTGGCCGTCGCCGTCCGCCTCGCCGTCCAGCTGATCCAGCATATCGAGATCTGCCAGGTCCATTTCCTCGCCGCCCTCGCCTTCGCCAAGACCCTGTTCATCTCCTTGCTGCTCGCCCTGCTCGCCGGCCTCTTCCTCCTCGCCGCCGTCCGCGAGGGTGTTCTGCTCATCGGCGTCCGCGTCGTCGCCGTCCTCCTGCTCGGAGGGGTCGAATTCGTCCGACAAATCCAGCGAGGTCAGCAGATCGCGCACCAGCCGCCCGAACGCCGCCTGATCCTCGATCTGGGTGTCCATTCGCGCCAGCGCGGCCCCGGCGCGCTGCTCTATCCAGGGGCGCCAGATATCGACCAGCGGCAGCGCTTTTTTCGGTGGCGCTTCGCCCGTCAGCCGTTCGCGCACGAGCAGGGCAAGCGCTTCGTCCAGCGGCGCTTCGTCCCGCTCGGTGATGTCGCCATAGGTGCTGTGCGCATACTGGCTTTCGACCTTGGCTTTCAGATTCTGCGCCATGCCCGCCATGACGCGCGCGCCGATGGCTTCCACGCGGGTGCGCTCGATCGCTTCGAACACGGCGCGCGCGGTCCCCGAGGCAGGCGCGATCCTGCGATGCACTTTGCTGTCGTGGCAGGCGGCCTTGAGCGCCGCTGAATCCGCATGGCCGCGGATCGCGGCGATCTCCCGCGGTTTGGGAACGCGCGCGGGTTCGGGCAGCCGGGCAATGCCGTTTTGCAGACCCGGCGGGTCCGAGCCGAACACGACCTGCAAATTTTCATCGCCCGCGATGGAGCGCGTCGCCGCCGCCAGCGCGCGCTTGAAGGGCTCGGCCGGTCCGTCCTTGTTTTTCGGTGTTACGGGCATGGACTATCTCGCCGCTTGTCCGTTGCTGGTCTAGCTCAGTGCGACATTGGCCGTTGAGGCGGGCAGTTCCTCGCCGAAGCAGCGCTGGTAAAACTCCGCCACGAGACCGCGCTCCAGTTCATCGCATTTGTTCAGGAAGCTCAGGTTGAAGGCGAAACCGACATCGTCGAATATCTCCGCGTTCTCCGCCCAGACAATGACCGTGCGCGGGCTCATGACGGTCGACAGATCGCCATTGATGAAGGCGCTGCGCGTCAGATCGGCGACGCGGACCATATTGTCCACAATCTTGCGCCCCTCCCCGGTGCGGTAGCTCTTGGCCTTGGCCAGAACGATATTGGCCTCATCGTCATGGGGCAGGTAGTTGAGCGTGGCGACGATGTTCCAGCGGTCCATCTGACCCTGGTTTATCTGCTGGGTGCCGTGATAGAGGCCGCTGGTGTCGCCGAGGCCGATCGTGTTGGTGGTCGAGAACAGGCGGAAGCAGGGATGGGGGTGGATCACCTTGGATTGATCGAGCAATGTGAGCCGGCCCTTCACCTCCAGAATGCGCTGGATGACGAACATCACATCGGGGCGCCCGGCGTCATATTCATCGAACACCAGCGCCATGTTGGATTGCAGCGCGAAGGGGAGGATGCCTTCCTTGAACTCGGTGATCTGCTTGCCCTCGCGAATGACGATCGCGTCCTTGCCGATGAGATCGATGCGGCTCACATGGCTGTCGAGATTGATGCGCATGCAGGGCCAGTTGAGGCGCGCGGCCACCTGCTCGATATGGGTCGACTTGCCGGTGCCGTGATAGCCCTGGATCATCACCCGGCGGTTGTGCTTGAACCCCGCCAGAACGGCCAGCGTCACGTCCTTGTTGAACAGATAGTCCGGGTCGTTTTCAGGTACATGTTCCTCGGCCCTCGAATAGGCGGGAACCTCGAGGTCCGTATCGATGCCGAAAAGCTGCCGTACGGATACGGACAAATCGGGCATGCCGGCGGCGTCGCCATTCGTTGCAGCTGTCATTGGCTGGATGTCCACATTAAATGAAATAACGTAAGGCGTTGCGTAACGATTGCCAGCCTCTAGCAGAACCCGGCTTCTTTCAGATAATTATAGGCTTGAATGACTTCACGCAACTGATCCTCTGAGCGGCGGTCACCGCCATTGTGGTCAGGGTGATGCCGCTTCACCAGCATCTTGAAGCGGGATTTGATCTCCGCGCTGCTCGCCGAGTCCTTCAGATCAAGCGCCTTGAGGCATTTGCGTTCGGCGTTCCTGACCGGCTTCGCGGGTGCTTTTTCCGCCCGCGACTTGCCGAAGCCAAATGATCCAAAAAGACCGAACGGGTCCCTGAAATCGAAACCGCTGGTGGAATCGTCCCGATTTTCCGCGCCCGCGCCTTCACCGGCCTTCTTGCGGCCGTTTACATTGACCTTCCAGGTGGGCCTGTGCCCGGTCACATTGGCCTTCTGGAATGCGGCGACGTCCTGGTCGCTCATCCCGTTGAAATAATTGTAGGACTTGTTGTATTCGCGCACATGAGCGACGCAGAAATTGAAATACTGCCCTTCGCGCCCGCGGCCCCTGGGCGCCAGATGCCGCGCCGGATTGCGGCATTCGGGCCACTCGCAAAGCGGGTCTTCGTCCTGCCGCAACCGGTCCTCGTCCGGCTTGACGCGGATGCAATCGAAATATTTGGAATCCAGTTTCATAGGACCGGGTATTATGAAGCCACGAGCCTAACAAAACAAGAAGCTCACATAAGTGAGGGTGGTTTTTGGGGCCGGAATGTGAAGTGTGCCGCTTTCAATTCACCTCATCCTGAGGAGAGTCTAAGGCCCGTCTCGAAGGATGGCCGCTTGCCCGCACCTTTACTTCCATGCCGCCATGCTTCGAGAGGGCGCTTCGCGCTTCCTCAGCATGAGGTGCAGTTTGAATAGGTTTGAATGCGATATGACCTACGCCGCTATCTGCCGCTTGAGAGTTTCGCCCCGGTAGCTCAGCGCTTCGGCGATGTGAACGCGCGCGACCGATCTGGCGCCATCGAGGTCCGCCAGCGTGCGCGCCACGCGAAGCGTGCGGTGATAGCCGCGCGCGGAAAGCCGCAAGGTTTCGGCCGCCTCGCGCAGCAGTGTCATTCCAGCTCTGTCCGGCGCCGCGATTTCCTCCAGCAGAGGTCCGGCGCAATCGGCATTTGTGCGCACGCCCTTGCCCCCAGGTCCGGCATAGCGCTCGTTTTGCAGGGTGCGCGCGGCAAGCACCCGCGCACGCACCGTAGCGCTCCCTTCGGCCACCGGCGGCATGATGAGATCGGCGGCCGTGACCGTCGGCACCTCGATCTGCAAGTCGATCCGGTCGAGCAGCGGCCCCGAAACGCGGGCCTGATAGCGGTCCGCGCAGTTCCGGCCCTGACGGCAGGCGAAGCCGGGCTCATTGGCGCGCCCGCAGCGGCACGGGTTCATGGCCGCGATCAGCTGGACCCTCGAGGGGTAGACAATGCGGTGATTGGCGCGCGCGATCACGGTTTCGCCCGCCTCCAGAGGCTGGCGCAGCGCGTCGAGCGCCTGGGGAGAAAACTCGGGCAGCTCGTCGAGAAACAGGACGCCGAGATGCGCCAGCGCCGCCTCGCCGGGTTTGGGCTTGGTGCCGCCCCCCACGAGCGCCGCCATGGAGGCGGAATGATGCGGCGCGCGGAACGGGCGCGCCCGGCCCATCTGTCCCCCGGACAGGGCGCCCGCCATGGAGTGCACCATCGAGACTTCCAGCATTTCGGATGCGGTCAGGGGCGGCAGGATGGAAGGGAGCCGCCGCGCCAGCATGGATTTGCCGGCGCCCGGCGGGCCGATCATCAGGAAATTATGCCCCCCGGCCGCCGCTACTTCGAGCGCGCGCTTGGCGCTTTCCTGCCCCTTTATGTCGGCCATGTCGGGCAGCGCACCGGGTTCGGGTTCCAGCGCCGGCGCGGGGCGGGGGAGCGTTTGCAGGCCCTTGAAATGGTTGATGAGCGCCAGCAGGTTGGGAGGCGCCAGCAAACTCATTTCCTTCGACGCCCAGGCCGCTTCCGCGCCGCTTGCCCTGGGGCATATGAGACCCTTGCCCTGCGCATTCGCGCCCATGGCGGCGGGCAGCGCCCCGGCCACGGCGGTAATCGACCCGTCGAGCGACAATTCGCCAATAACGCAGTACCCGGAGAGCGCATCGGGCGCGACCGCGCCGCAGGCCGCCATGAGGCCGAGTGCGATCGGCAGATCATAGTGGCTGCCTTCCTTGGGAAGATCCGCCGGAGCGAGATTGATGGTGATGCGTTTGGGCGGCAGCGCCAGCCCGATGGCCGCCAGCGCCCCGCGCACCCGCTCCCGGCTCTCCGCCACCGCCTTGTCGGGCAGGCCGACAAGCGTGAAGGCCGGCAACCCGGCGGTAATCTGCACCTGAACGTCAACGGGCTTGGCTTCAATGCCCTCGAACGCAACCGTTGAAACCTGCGCAAACATGAAACACCCCCCGCGAAAATCCTGCGCAGCCTAGCGCAAGTTTCTCGTTTCAGCAAGAACATAATAAGAACATTATGAATTTTACCCGTGATTTACTCCGCTTCCGGGACCCGAATGGTTGCCGTTTAATTCCCCGCCGCCGGGGACATTGGCCATGACACTGCGCAATGTCTATAAAGCCGTTGATGAAGGACGAAAGCGGTGAGGGACAGGTTCTGGGCGACCGCGACGTGCGCGGTGTTGCGGTGCATCTGTTCGTCTATCTCGGCGTCAACGCACTTTTGATGTTCCTCAATCTCACCCGTTCGCCTGAGAATATATGGTTCATCTGGCCGCTGCTGGGGTGGGGTCTCGGGCTGGCGGCACATGCGTATCTCGCCTACCGGGAGGTCATGCGCCGCACGGTGGAGCGCTACGCCGCCGAACAGCGCATCCTCACCGAGATGCAGCTTGAGCGCCAGGCGGACGAGATTGCCGCCGCCCTTGAGCAGCCGCCGAAGAAGAAAGCGCCGGCGACCGGGAAACGCCGCAAGCAGGCGG
>QIGN01000049.1 GCA_003228955.1 Hyphomicrobiales bacterium | reverse complement strand
CCGCGTCGCCGTCACGGGTGTAGATCGCGACCCCATTGCCGAATTCATGGGAGTTCGGCAATTCCAGCGCCTCTTCATAATTTTTCGCCCGGACCACCGAGAGCACGGGGCCGAAAATCTCTTCTTTGTAAATGCGCATGTCCCGCTTCACGTCGTCGAACAGGCACCCGCCGATGAAATATCCGTTCTCGTAGCCCTGCATCTTGAAGCCGCGGCCATCGACGATCAGCTTCGCGCCTTCCTCGACGCCGCTGTCGACATAGGATCTGATCTTTTCCAGATGCTGGCCCGAAACCACCGGACCGTAATCGGCTTCCGCATCATGCGAGGGGCCGATCCTGAGGCCCTCGACCCGGGGCACGAGTTTTTCCAGCAGCGCATCGGCGGCGTCTTCGCCCACCGGCACCGCGACCGAAATAGCCATGCAGCGTTCGCCCGCCGAGCCATAGCCCGCGCCGATGAGCGCGTCGACGGCCTGATCCATATCCGCGTCGGGCATGACGATCATATGGTTTTTGGCGCCGCCAAGCGCCTGGATGCGTTTTCCGTGCGCGGTGCCTGTCCGGTAAACATATTCGGCAATCGGCGTTGAGCCGACGAAGCTCAATGCCCCGACGCGGGCGTCCTCGAGCAGGGCGTCGACCGCCACCTTGTCGCCATTGACCACATTGAAAACGCCGGCCGGCAATCCGGCCTCCAGCAGCAGCTCGCCAATGCGCAGCGGGAGCGAGGGATCGCGTTCCGAGGGTTTCAGGATAAAGGCGTTGCCGCAGGCGAGCGCGGGCGCAAACATCCACATGGGGATCATGGCCGGAAAGTTGAACGGCGTGATGCCGGCAACCACGCCGACGGGCTGGTGCATGGAATACATATCGATGCCCGGCCCCGCGCCGTCGGTGAATTCGCCCTTGAGCATATGCGGCGCGCCGATGGCGAATTCGACCACTTCCAGTCCGCGCTGAATTTCCCCCTTGGCGTCGGGCACGGTCTTGCCGTGTTCGGACGAAAGCATCTGCGCCAGATCATCGAACTCCGCTTTCGCCAGATTGTAGAACTCCATCAGCACGCGGATGCGCCGCTGGGGATTGGTGGCGCCCCATGCGGCCTGCGCTTCCTGCGCGTTGGCGATCGCGGCATTCACCTCATCGGCGCTGGCCAGCGCGACCTTCGCCTGCACCTCCCCGGTATTGGGGTCGAAGACATCGCCAAAATTCCCGCTTTTGCCCTTGACGTGTTTGCCGCCGATAAAATGGTTGATTTCCCGAGTCATGATGAGCCTCCGTTACGACAAGCGCGGGCCTGACGGTCACACGCCCGCCGGTCCGCATATAAATTTCCCGGTATTTTTATGCCCCCTGAACAGGTTCGCGGCCTAGCGCCAGAAAACACAATTGGGTTGGGCCAGCCCGGTGCGGAAAGGTTTCTATTCCGGCGCGGTCGCCCTGCGAGGCTGGAAATATACAAGCACATTGGCCGCCAGCATAGTCACCGCAAGCACATAAAACACTGACCTGAGGCCCCATTGGTCGGCGATCATCCCGCCAAGAACGGGGACCAGCGCCGACAGGGCCGACTGGGTCCCGAACAGCAGGGAAACCACCGAGCCGCTCATATTCGCGGGCGCCAGGTCCAGCGCCCAGCTGTGGATCACCGGACGCACCGCGAACAGCGCCAGCCCCAGTACGGAAACAACCGCGACAAAGGCCGCAATTCCTTCGATGAAGGTCAAAATGGCGATCATCACGGTCGCGACACTCAGACAGATGAGCGTCACCGGCTGGCGGCCCATCCGGTCCGAAGCGACACCGGCCACCGGCCCGGAGATCATGCCGCCAAGCTGCATGCTCATGAGCGCGATCCCCAGCACCACCGGCGAGACCTTCAGCACGCCGGCCAGATAGAGCGGCACGAAAACCAGCAGCCCGCTCTGGGTCATGGACCGGAACCCGGCCATCGCGCACAGGCCGACTACGGCGCGGTCTCGCAGAAGCGCCTTCACGTCCTTGAGATAGCCGCCGAGGCCCGCACCCGCCCCCGCGCCGCGCCCCTCCTCCCTGTCGAGCGCATTGAGGGTGAGAAGCAGCAGCGCGGCCACGCCAAACACCGGCAGCGCCATCGCCGCCGCCGTGCCCTGCCATGACAGCCAGAGCAGGGCCGCGCCCGCGGCCACCGGCGCAAGGACATCGCCAAGGCTGGCGCCGAGCGTGTGGATGGACAGGGCATAGCCGCGATTGCCCGGATAGCGCCGTGACAGGTAGGAAATGGCCGCCGGGTGCCACAGATTGTTGGTAACGCCAATGAGTATCACCAGCGGGACCAGCCAGAATGCGCGGTCCGCCAGACCCATTGCCATCAGCGACGCGGCTCCGGCCACCAGCGCCGCGGACTGCACCAGCACGCGCCGCCCGCGGATATCGACCACCGCGCCGCTGCCCGCATTGGCGGCGAAGGCGGCGGCGTGAAATACACTCACCAGCCCGCCGGCCTGCGCGTAGGTCAGCCCCAGTTCGGTGGTGATATAGGGAAGCAGCACATAGAATGTGCCGATGATCCAGTGGGTCGCCGCATGGCCGGACGCCACAAGAAAGGCCGGCCCCTGGCCCTTCCCCCGCAAACCGGTCAATCGCTGGACAATTGATGACACGCGCGCCCCTCAAAAAACCCTTGAAGCCAAGTTCGCCCGGGCGATCAAGTGTTTTTGCCCGGGCGCGGCTTCCGTGCACTTGCGTACGCCGCAAAATCGGCCATTTATTGTGCGACGCAATATAGCTGTTTGATTTTTTGTGTGCAGTGCACACATACAAATGCCGGCTCCCATCGCGGAACGGACAAAAATGGAGATAACAATGGCGCGGACAAACAACAAGGCGGGCGCCACCCGCAAGCTGTTTGTGACCGAGTATCACAAATATCGCGACCATCTGCTCCGGCTTGACGCAGAGAACCGGCGCCTGCGCTTCGGCATGATCGCCGGCGATGAATTCATTCTCGAATATGCGAAGCGCCTGGCCGATATGAAGAGTATCGTCTATGGCCATATCATCGGCGGCGAGGTCCGTGGCGCGGCGGAGCTGCGCCCGCTGGGGCGCCATGTGCATGGCGAGGCGGAGGCCGCCTTCAGCGTCGAAAAAGAGTTTCAGGACGCAGGCATCGGAACGCAGCTGCTCGGCCGCGTCGTGCGCGCGGCGCGCAACCGCTCCATTAGCCGCGTCTATATGAACTGCCTGGCGGAGAACCGGAAAATGCAGGCCATCGCCAAAAAATTCGACGCCGTTCTGCAATTCGACCAGGGCGACGTGGTTGGCAAGGTCGCCCCGGCATCGGCCCACAGCTTCTCGCTCTGGCGCGAAGCGGTCGAGGACGAGATGGGCTTCGTCATGGCGATGCTGGATTTGCAGCGAAGGATATTGCCGGCGGCGTGAGCGCGCGCTACCCGCCAACAGCGTCAAAGCGCCTGAGCGGTGCGGGGTCGAGGCCGTGGCGGGCATACCACGCCTCAAGCCTTGTCCGCGCTTTTTCACCCGCGCGCAGCCCGAGAAATTCCGCAGCGTTGTAGCTCAGAAAGGCCTGCGCGTTCTTTTCCGCCCCCTGGCCGACGCCATAAATCTTGCGCCGGTACATATGCGCCACGACGGGCAGATAGTCGGCGTAATAAAACTCCTTCGACAGCATCGACCAGTCCGACCCGTAAAGCATGCGCCGCGCACGCTTCACCCCCGCCTCGCTTTTGAGAAATTCCTTGCGGATGGGGTCAAGCGCCCGCGCCGCCGCGCTGCAACGCTGGCCGGTTCCGGTGTAGCTGTCCATCAACATTTCAGGATAGTGGGAGAGGTCGGTGTAGATATTGGGGTAGGCGTCCATCATCGCGCCGATGGTGGCGCGCCATTCCGGTCTCTCCCCGGTATCGCGCGACCCGCCGAAATGGGCGAAATTGAGTTTCAGCGCCGACAGTCCGGGCTGCTCCAGCACCTTGCGCCAGCCCTCGGGATGCGCGCGCAGCGCGTAATCCATCTTCCTGCCGGCGGAATTCGTGAACGCACCCGCGCCATTGGAGGGCGCGCCATGAGCCATGACCGGAACGTCATTGGTAACGCAAAACCGGTAAAGTCCGAGCAATGCCTCATCAAGAAGAGTACCGAAGTCCCGCGCATAGGGCGTATCCGCCAATGCGTCCGGGAACGCCCCGGGTGGCAGCGCGGCATTGCCGAGGGGCGCGAAACCCATGGGAGGATAGAGCTTCACGCCGAGAAACCCGCGATTGAGGATGGCGTCCTGAACCGTTTCGAGTGCGGTTTGCCTGCGCCGCCCTGAGCCCTCGCCCACGGTCGCATTGTGATGCAGATCGTCGACCTGACGCCAGGGACAAAATGATACAAAACCGTGGCAGCGCCCGGGATAGAGGCGCTGTATCATTTCCATGAGCTCGACCTGGCGGGCCGGCGCGTTCTGGCGCAGGGAAGAGGCATCCGTGCCCAGATCGCCAACACTCGATTCACTTTCTCCGCCCGCCCCGAGCCAGAAATCCATATCCACCATCGCCGGGGTGAACAGGGCCACGCCGGTGTCCGGCCGGGACAGTGCATTGGTGGCGCTCAGCGCCTCGAAGTTCTTGTGGCGGAAGCCGGTCAGAATGGCGATCAGGTTTCGCACCGCCGTGATGTTGTCGGCCACGTCCGCTCCAAAACTGGAACGATCCGATCCGCGGGCGAATTTCGGCAAGGCCGGACTGCCCGCAAGCGCCGCCAGTTCCGGCTCCCCGGCGAGCCGCGCCTCCAGCACCGCGCGTTCCTGCTCGAAACTCGGTGTACGCCCCAGGGCCTGGGACGCAAAATCACTGATTTCAGATGCCAGCCTGCGCTTGTTGGCGGCGCTCAGATTCACCGCATACTGGGGCACGAATACCTTGGTGATGAAGTGAATGGCGGGAATGTCGCGGGCATTGAAAATATGGCAATGGGCGTCAATGACCGGCAGACCGCGTATCCAGGTGTCCTTTGGGCCAATCATCGAGCGGCAGGCATTCGGGTCGCCGGCCGCAAGGGCTGAACCGGGAAACGCGGCTGCCAGCCCCGCGCCCGCCATGGCCGTCAGGCCGCCGAGCAGCGCGCGCCGGTCTAACAGCCCGGATAGAGAATTATCCGCGTTCATTCTCGGCCGGGGTTCGAACCCAACACTCAATTCTTCGAAATCTGCCGACACTGAAAACTCTCAGTATGAACCCGGATACGAGCTCACGTTAATGTCATGACAATGTGAATCTCTCATTCCGCTTTCCATCCGTATTCTTAACTGACCGCCATTGGCGGAGTCACGAAACCCCTCTCAGGAGAATGTAAAGTGAAATCAGTCTTTCTGTTACTTGCCGGCGCCATGATAGTCGCTCTCCAACTCGCAGCGGCAAATGTCGTTTCCGCACAAACGAGTTGTCCCGATGGTACTCAGTGGGATCCTGATACCAAGAAATGTGTATCCACCCCGCGCGGTTCAATCGGCGGTTAACCAGACTCTATCGCGGCGCCAGGAGCCGCTGGGCCTGGGCAACCAGAGTTTCCATCAGCGTCCTGGCGTCGGTTTCACGGTTGAGCCCCACTGCCTGGCCGGACCACAGAGAGACAAAGTCGCCCGATCCGCGCGCCGCGCTCTCCTTGCGCAGCGGCCCGGTCAGCGTGTTCATCAGCGGAAATTCCGGCAGGGACCCCTTGTGCGGCGCCATCTCCTCGATATAGCGGTTGGCGAGCCCGCGCGCGGGGCGGCCTGAAAAGGCGTCCGTCACCCGCGTGTCCTCATCGCGCGCCTCAAGCAGCGCGGCGCGGTACACCGGAGCAATGCCGGCCTCCGCGCAATTGAGAAACACCGTGCCAAGCTGAACCCCGGCGGCGCCGAGCGCGAACGCCGCCGCGATGCCCCGCCCGTCGCCAATGCCGCCCGCCGCGACCACCGGTGCGCTAACAGCGTCCACCACCTGCGGCACAAGCGCCATTGTGCCCACCTGCGCGGCTTCAAAAGACGAGGCGAAGGTCCCCCGATGGCCCCCCGCCTCGATTCCCTGGGCAACGATGATATCCACGCCGCCCTGTTCCAGGATTTGCGCCTCGCGCACGGTCGTCGCGGAGCTCAGCACAAGAATTCCGGCGTCGCGCAGCCGCGCGACCAGGGCTTTTTCCGGCAGGCCGAAATGGAAACTCACCAGTTTCGGCCCGAGCGCCAGCACCACCTCCGCCATTGCCTCGTCGAACGGGAAATTCGTGGCTCTAGCTTCCGGCACATCGCCAAGCCCGAGTTCATCGTAATAGGGCGCGAGCAGCTTGACCGCCACGCCGGCCTTTGCGGAATCCTCGCCCGGCGGGGAATGTACGAAAAAATTGATATTGAGCGGACCGTTGGTCGCGCGGCGGGCCCGGGCGGCCTCGCTCCGCAAACCTTCCTCATCGAGCATCGCCGCGGCGATAGATCCCATGCCGCCCGCATTGCCGACGGCGGCGGCCAGCTCCGGCGTCGATGACCCCCCGGCCATGGGTGCCTGGATGATCGGATGGTCGATGCCCAGCAGGGAGGTCAATCTGTCGTCAGGCCACATGGCGGGAGTGTCCAATCAAGCGTTTATGAAACCGGAAGCCAAACCACCCCGTAATGGCGCCCTTGGGGTGGCCCGCGCAAGGGGGAGCGGATGGCCGGAACAGCCAATACAAGCGCCACTAATAGCGCCGCTCGACCATCTTCTTTTTCAGCTCGGCAATCGCCTTGGCCGGATTAAGGCCCTTGGGACAGGCTTTCGAGCAGTTCAGAATCGTGTGGCAGCGATAGAGCCGGAACGGGTCTTCCAGATTGTCGAGCCGCTCGCCGGTGGCTTCATCGCGGGAATCGATCACCCAGCGATAGGCCTGAAGGAGCGCGGCCGGCCCCAGATAGCGATCGGAATTCCACCAGTAGGACGGGCAGGAGGTGGAGCAGCAGGCGCACAGGATGCACTCATACAGCCCGTCCAGCTTCTCGCGGTCCTCGCGTGACTGTTTCCATTCGCTCGGCGGCTCGGTGGTTTCGGTTTGCAGCCAGGGCTGGATGGAGCGGTGCTGGGCATAAAAATTGGTGAGGTCCGGCACCAGGTCCTTCACCACCTCCTGATGCGGCAGGGGGTAGACCTTCACCGTGCCCTTGATCTCGTCCATGCCCAGCGTGCAGGCCAGATTATTGCCGCCGTCGATATTCATGGCGCAGGAGCCGCAAATCCCCTCGCGGCAGGAGCGGCGGAAGGTCAGCGTCGGGTCGATGTCGCTCTTGATCTTGATGAGCGCGTCGAGAACCATCGGCCCGCACTCTTCCAGATTGACGCTATAGGTATCGACGCGCGGGTTTTCGTCATCGTCCGGGCTCCAGCGGTAAACGCGGAACTCGCGCCAGTCGCCTTTACCCCTCGGCTTGTTCCACGTCCTGCCTTCGGTGATTTTCGAATTTTTCGGGAGCGCGAGTTCGACCATGTTTTTACGTCTCTCTTCAGGCGTCCGCTAAATCCAGACGCTATTAACATGCCGCAACAACTGGATTCCGGCGTTCGCCGGAATGACGGAAAGTGGATAACGGCCAAACTTCATTGCCGATGGTCTCATAACATCCACAGACTTGCCGGACAGTTCGGCATCACCCTTCCTTGTCGCACGCCATTGGCACACTCGCCATGAAGGCCGCGGCTTTTTGCATCTCTTCAAGTGTCAGCTCCCTGATCACCTTTCCCGCCGCGGCCCTGTCCTGCATGAGCATGACGATGACCATTTTCTGCACATTCGCACTGAGATCGGCCTCCGCCTTTTCGCCAATGCAGGTACATGCGGCGGATGACAGCTCGGTAAGCCGTTTCTTGCATTCTTTTTCAAGAATGTCCTTGGTCTCGCCCGCGAAAACCGGCGACGCCGTTCCGAGTGCTGCCATGGCCGCCAAACCCATTCTCAATACCCGGTTTTTCATCAATACACCCGCGCCTTGGGCACGATATAGGCGATGTCGTTGGTGAGCGTGTAGGTATGCACCGGACGCGCGCCGAGCTTGACCTTGCGTTTCTCGTCATCCGCCCAGGCCAATGTGTGCCTCATCCACTTCTTGTCGTCGCGGTCGGGGAAGTCCTCGCGGGCGTGGGCGCCGCGGCTTTCCTTGCGGGCGACCGCACCGGCCACCGTGACCGCCGCCTGAATGATGAGATTGTCATATTCCAGCGTCTCAATGAGATCGGTGTTCCAGATGAGCGAGCGGTCGGTGACTTTGATATCCTGGCTCGCGTCCCAGAGTTTCTGAATTTCTCGTCTGCCCTTTTCCATCAGCTTGGCCGTCCGGAACACGGCGCAATTGGTCTGCATGGAGCGCTGCATCCTGTCGCGCAACTCCGCCGTCGGCGTGCCGCCGTCCGCATGACGGAAACGATCGAGCCGCGACAGGGCGAGATCGCCCGCGTCCGAGGGCAAATCGGGATGAGACGACCCGGCCTCGATCGTCTCGGCGCATTTGATGCCGGCGGCGCGCCCGAACACCACCAGATCGATGAGCGAGTTCGACCCCAGACGGTTGGCGCCATGCACCGACACGCTGGCCGCCTCGCCGATGGCCAGCAGGCCCGGCACGGCGGAATCGGGATTTCCCCTTTTCGAGGTCATGACCTCGCCGTGATAATTGGTGGCGATGCCGCCCATATTGTAATGCACGGTGGGAATGACGGGAATCGGCTCGCGGGTGAGATCGACCCCGGCGAAAATCTTCGCTGACTCGGTGATGCCGGGCAGCCGCTCGGCCAGAATGTCCGGGTCGAGATGGTTGAGATGCAGATGGATATGGTCCTTGCCGGGCCCGACGCCGCGCCCCTCGTTGATCTCGACCGTCATCGAGCGCGACACCACGTCGCGCGAGGCCAGATCCTTGGCGTGCGGCGCATAGCGCTCCATGAAGCGCTCGCCCTCTGCATTGGTGAGATATCCGCCTTCCCCGCGCGCGCCTTCGGTGATGAGAACCCCCGCGCCATAGACGCCGGTCGGGTGAAACTGCACGAATTCCATATCCTGCAACGGGAGCCCCGCGCGCAGGGTCATGGCGTTGCCGTCGCCGGTGCAGGTGTGGGCGCCGGTGCAGGAAAAATAAGCGCGGCCATAGCCGCCCGTCGCCAGTATCGTCTTGTGGGCGCGGAAGCGGTGCAGGGTGCCGTCTTCCATGTTCAGCGCGACGATGCCCCGGCATGACCCGTCCTCGTCCATGATGAGATCGATGGCGAAATATTCGATGAAAAACTCCGCCGTGTAGCGCAGGGACTGGCCATAGAGCGTGTGCAGCATGGCGTGTCCGGTGCGGTCCCGGTGCGGTCGGCGGCGGCGCAGGTGCGCTGGGCCGGCGGGCCCTCGCCATATTCGGTGGTCATGCCGCCGAAGGGGCGTTGATATATTTTGCCTTCCTGCGTGCGCGAAAAAGGTACGCCGTAATGCTCAAGCTCATAGACAGCCTGCGGCGCCTGGCGGCAGAGATATTCGATGGCGTCCTGATCGCCGAGCCAGTCCGAGCCCTTGACCGTGTCATACATGTGCCAGCGCCAGTTGTCCTCGCCCATATTGCCCAATGAGGCGGCGATGCCGCCCTGGGCGGCGACGGTGTGGCTGCGGGTCGGGAAAACCTTGGTGATGCACGCCGTCTTGAGACCGGCCTCGGCGCAGCCCAGCGTCGCGCGCAGCCCCGCGCCGCCCGCGCCGACCACAACCACGTCGTAAGTGTGATCGCTCAATGGGTAGGCCTTGCCGTTTACGCGCGGCGCGCCGGCCCCGTTTCCCTTGCCCTTTGCCTTGCGTACCATGTCAGCTTCCAAGACTCAGTTTGATAATCGCATAGACGCAGGTGAGCGCGACCAGACCCGTAAAGAAGGTGTTCGCCACCAGGCACAGGACCTTCGCCCCCTCCCCATACACATAGTCCTCGATGATGACCTGCATCCCGAGCCGCATATGGATCGCGGCTGAAATAACCAGCGCCAGCAGGGGAACAGCCGCAAGCGGGGAGCCCAGATACGCCGCGACCTGCGCATGGTCCCCGCCCGCAAGCAGGGCGATGGAGACCACCAGAAACAGGGTGAGCGGAATATTGGCCAGCGCGGTGACCCTCTGGCGCCAGAAATGATCCGCGCCTTCTTTCGCCGAACCCAGCCCGCGGACCTTGTTCAATGGCGTGCGCATGTCGGCCATGGCTATACCGCCCCCGAATAAAAAAGTGCCGCCGCCCATATGAAAACGGTCAAACCGAGCGAGGCGGCGAGACTGGCGCGCACCATGAATTCGACCGTTGGCAGTTCAAATCCACGCCCCGTATCCCAGATGAAATGGCGCAATCCGCCGAGCATGTGGTGGATCAGCGCCCAGGTGTATCCGAACAGAACGAGCTTTCCGGGAAGCGAGCCCGCGAGCCCGTTCACGAAGTTGAAATAGTCCGGTCCCGTGGCGGCGGCGATCAGCCACCAGGCCAGCAGCAGCGAACCCAAATAAAGCGCGGCCCCCGTCATGCGATGCAGGATCGACATCATCATGGTGAGCATCGGCTTGTAGATTTGCAGGTGCGGGGAGAGCGGCCGGCCAGTCTGCGATTTGGCATTCGCCATGGAACACTCCGCAAGGGAATCGGTTCGCGATGCCACATTTCTAGCGCGATGCAGATGGGGCGGCAATGGGTGTTATGTCTAAGCGAATATCGCGGCGCGGCGCGAATCGCGGATTTTCGAATCAATAGAAAATAAAACGGCAAAACCGTTCTTAAGAAATAATTAAAAGCTGACTGCGTAAATGTCACCTGCGCGAGGCCAAATCCAGCCCGCGCGATGTAGGGCTGGATCACATCGGATTGGGTAGGAAGCGGTTCTTTCCGCGTACGCCGCCCGTTCCGAATAGCGTTGAGAGTAATGTGATGGCCCGCGAATCCAAAGATATTACCCACCCCAAATCCGGCCCGGACTCCGTTCATGAGCCTGACCGGGAGGATCACGATGCCGGGGATGCCGGTGAAACCACTGTTCCCGGCAACGCCGGAACTCCTGAACCTTCGCCGCCGGACGAGGACGGGGCGCTCACCGGTTCTCCACGCGCTATGCTAGATGCGGCGGGCGTCGAGGATGAGGAATTGCTCGAAATGCTTGAGCAACTCAGTGACACCATCGACACCGCGCAAAATGCTCTGGCCGGGCAGCATGAATTCGTCTCCGGGGCGATGCACGCAGAGCCGCCCGCGCCATCGCAGTTCCTTCCGCCGCCACCACCGCCGCCGCCGGCCAAACGAAACAGGGCGCTTCCGCTTCTTGCCGCCTCTGCCGGCGTCCTGCTTGGCGTTGGCGTCCTGGCGGCATTCTGGCTGCTGTGGAGCCCCCCCTCCTCACCCATCGCCGGAAAGCCGGTGAAGACACAGGACCGCGTGAGCGAAACCATCGTTTCGCGCCGCCCGCCGCCCAGGGCGGAGACGCCGCGCGTGGACGCCGAACCGCCGGTCCGGACAGAGCTTCCATCGCCTTCCAAACTGGCCAGCACCGCGCCGCCGCCACCCGATCAAGGCGCGCCTGCGCCGATGAAGGCACCCGAGCAGGCCGCGCTTGCCCCGGTAAAAGCACCCGAGCAGACCGCGCCGCCGCCACCCGAGCAGGCCGCGCCTGCGCCGATGAAGCCACCCGAGCAGGCCGCGCCTGCCCCGGTGAAAGTATCCGAGCCGCCAAACGACAGGCCCGCCGCAATGGCCGGGCCTTCAGCCGCGAACCTGGAAAAGCCCGTCGAGCTGGCCGCGATCCCGGTAGAAATAAAGCCGGACCTGCCGACTCTGGCGCCGGAAGACGAAGCGCGGCTTCTGGCGCGCGGCAAGACGCTGACAGCCACCGGCGACGTCGCCAGCGCAAGACTGGCTTATGAGTATGCCGCGCGCCGGGGCAGCTCCGGCGCCATGTTCGCGCTCGCGCAGACTTACGATCCTGAAATGCTGGCGGCATGGAGTGTGGTCGGAATGCAGCCCGATTTGAGCGCGGCGGCGAAATGGTATGGACGCGCGGCGGATCTGGGTCATGACCGCGCCGGCACGCGCAGGCGCGAACTCGAAAAGCAGATTGGCCGCTAGGTTCAATTATACGCGCGGCAGAACGGCCCAATAGTCGAGCTCCAGAAGGACGCCTTCCGCGTAGCCGTCTTCGGCGGTTTTGCGCGGGAAATCCGCGCAAGGGAGGTCCTTCGTGGCGAGGGTGCGAATGCGCAGCGCACCCGCATCGGTGCGCCCTGGAATTTCCGAGGCCTCAAGAATCTCCGACCAGGCATACACGGTATCCCCCGCGAAGCAGGGCGCGGCATGGGTGCCGGAATTGAGCGCCGCGATATGAAACGCGTTGGCCAGTCCGTTGAAGGAGAGCGCGCGCGCCAGCGAAATGACATGACCCCCATAGACGAGACGCCTGCCAAACCGGCTGTCCTTCTGGGCATGAGCGTTGAAATGGACCTTTGCGGTATTCTGGTAGAGACGCGTGGCGCTCTGGTGCTCCGCTTCCTCGATGGTCATACCGTCGACATGGTCGATTTTTTCGCCCGGCTCGAAATCTCCCCACAGATGCGGGGCGCCTGAAAGCGCGACGTCATAGGCTTTTGCGTCTATCGGCGGCAACCCTTGCGCCAACTGGTCCGGTGCGACCCGTTCCGGCAAATCGGGGATTTGGGTTTCAGGCGCGGGAGCGTCCATATTGCGCTTCGGCACCATCACCCAGCGCACGAACTCGAGCACGGTGTCGCCCGTCTGATTGACGCCCGCCGTGCGCACATAAACGACCCCCGCCTTGCCGTTGGAAAGTTGCCGCAGGCCAATCACTTCCGATGACGCACACAAGGTATCGCCGGGGAAAACAGGTACGAGAAACCTGCACTCCGCATAACCGAGATTGGCGATCGCGTTCAGAGAGATATCCGGAACGCTCTTCCCGAACACCATGTTGAAGACGAGAAAATCATCGACGGGTGCGGCGGGAAACCCAGTGTCAATGGCGAAGCTGTCGGCCGACTGCATCGCGAAGCGCGAGCCGGTGAGCGCGATATAAAGTGAGACATCGCCTTCGGTTACGGTACGCGGGGTCGCATGGGCGATTTTCTGTCCGAGGGAAAAGTCCTCGAAGAAATTGCCCGGATTGGCTTTCGTCATCGCCTGTCCCTTGCGTATCTCTTCACCGCGCCATAAATGCTGATCGCCACCCAGATGGTTTCCATGACGAACGCCGCCAGATTGAATGCGTAGAACAGCGAGACGATGATGAGCGCGGCGCCGGCGCCGTTGAGAGCCAGATAGCTGTAGTCGTCATATCGCACCCGGTCGGCCTGAAGCAGGAAAAAGGCGGCGATGATCGCACCGACGCCCGCAAGGCCGATCGCGTCAAATATCATCGCCGGACTCCGCAATCGCGCGGGCGATGGCGACCGTGCGCAGCGCCATGTCCCGGTGCAGCAGCTCGACCATCCGTCCCTCGAGCGTGATGACGCCCTTGCCCCTGTTTTCCCGCGCCTCGAAGGCGGCGATGATTTTACGCGCCTCCTCGATCTCCTCGCGCGGCGGCGAGAACACCGCGTTGCAGATGTCGATCTGACCCGGATGGATGAGCGTCTTGCCGTCCATCCCCAGCTCGCGGCCCTGAACGCATTCTGCTTCCAGCCCTTCTGAATCGCGAAAGTTGTTGTAGACGCCGTCGAGAATATCGAGGCCATGGGCGCGCGCCGCCACGATGCAGTGCGACAGCGAGGCCAGCATGGGGAGCCGGTCAGCCGTCTGCGCGGCGCGGATTTCCCTGGCAATATCGTTGGTGCCCATGACCAGCGCTTGAAGGGGGTATTGTTCCGCGCGGGCCGCGGCGGCTATTTCGCCCGCATTCAGAATACCCAGCGGCGTTTCGATCATTACCCAGATCTCCAGTCCGCCCGGCGCTCCGGCGCTCTCAAGCGCGCCGCGAATGGCCGCCACGTCATCGGCCGACTGCACTTTTGGCGCGCAGACCGCATCCGCGCCCGATTTTGCCACGGCGGGGAAATCCTCAGCTCCCCAGGCGCTTGCCAGGGAATTGACCCGGATTACCACCTCACGGTTGCCATAGCCGCCCGCGGCTGCCGCCGCGCAGGCCCGGACCCGCGCGTCCGCCTTGGCCTCCGGCGCAACCGCGTCCTCAAGATCGAAGATGACCGCGTCGGCGTCCAGCGTCCTGGCTTTTTCGAGCGCGCGCGCGTTGGCGGCCGGCATATAGAGCGCGCTGCGGCGGGGGCGTATTTTTTCTGTCATCTGTTCGCCTTGATTTGCTAATCTGCGACCATAACCGAGCCGCCGCGCACCTGCCATGTTTCCTTGGCCGGCGACGGCGCCGGAGAATTCGGGCGCAACATAATGAGCATCGTACTTTGTCTCTCCTCACAGGTCGTCCGTGGTTTTGTCGGCGGCAGTGCGACCAGAATCGCCCTTTCGCGCATGGGCCACGAATGCTGGCTGCTGCCCACGGTTATTCTGTCGAACCATCCTGGCCATACCCGCTTTGCCGGAGAACAGGTGCCGCCGGGGCGCCTGCGCGCAATGACCGAGGCGCTTGAGTCCAATGGATGGCTTGGCGATATTGACGCGGTGATAACCGGATATATGCCCAGCGCGGAGCATGTGGCGCTGGCCGCCGAAACTGTGGCGCAGGTGAGGCAGGCCAATCCCGACCTCACCATTTTGTGCGACCCGATCCTCGGTGACAGCCCCGGCGGGCTCTATGTGGAGGAAGACGTGGCCGGGGCCGTTCGCGATGAATTGCTTCCCCTGGCCGGCATCGCCACTCCCAACCGCTTCGAGCTTGAGTGGCTGAGCGGCGAACCTGCAAAACGCGCCAAAACAGCATTGGGCCCGGCCCGCGCGCTTGGGCCGGCCACGATGCTCGTCACCTCCCTGACCGGAGACGATCCCAAGGCGATGGTGAATCTTGTGACAGGAGAGGCCGGCGCATGGCAGGCGAGCGTGCCAAGACGCAAATCCGCGCCGCACGGCGTGGGGGATTTATGCGCTGCCCTGTTTCTGGGAGCGGTATTGAACGGACTGAGCGCGCATGAGGCGCTGGGCCAGGCCACCGCCGGCGTCGAAGCCGCGCTGGAGGCGAGCAAGGGCGCCGATGAATTGCAACTCGCGGCGAACTCCGGCTGGGAGGCGGCGGGAAGCTGGCCGGTCGAGGCCGCCGCCAGGGCATAACCGTTCAGCGCTCTGGAAAGTATGTGCCTGAAACCGTACGGGCCAGTTCCGTGATCAGGGGGACGATTTTCGCATTCACTTCGTCGAGCGTCCAGCTGGGCCGGTAGACGGCGATCTGCACCGCGGCGATGGCCTTGCCTTCGGCATCGAGGACCGGCGCGGCAGTGCTGATTTCATGGGGCAGGGATTGCTGGTCGGAGATGGCGTACCCATCCGCGCGGGCCGCCGCGATCCGGGCGCGCACCACATCGGGGTCGGTAATGGTCCACTCCGTTACCGGTTTGAAATCCGACCGGGCCAGGGTTTCCTCGACATGCTCATCGCTGCTCCCGCCCAGCATGGCAATCCCGGCGGCGGCGGAAAACATCGGCACCCTGCGGCCAATCAGCGTTGCGCGAAACGGCGTATTCTCATGCGGGATGCGCACAATATAGACCACATTCGGTCCGTGCTGGACGCACAGATTCACCGCCGTCCCGTAAACATTGCTGGCCGCAACCATCCGCGCGGTCGCGATCTCCGAGAGCCGGCTTCCCACCAGGTAGGAATACCCCAGCTCGAGCAATTCGACCCCGGGCCTGTAGCGCCGGGTCCGGGCGTCCTTCTCCAGATATCCCAGATGCACCAGTGTGTTGGTAAATCTCTGCGCCGCGCTCTTGTCCATATCCGACAGCCGCGCGATCTCGGTCAGCGAAACATCGTTGCGCCCGAGTTCGCGCTGCGCCCGCCGGACGGCCCGGAGCACCCGGAAGCCCTTTTCGACCGACGCCACGTAAAGCGTGCCGGAGCGGCTGCCGGAATCCCGCGAATCCAGTAATTCAGCCATGACGGAGTCCGCTTGACGATTGAAGATGTTAAAGCTAAAGTATCAATTAGTAACAACATATATTATATAATAATACAAGAAATATGTTTTTCAGATTTAGCTTTTCGCCGCGACAGGCGCGACGATGCCATGATCTGGGTTGCCGGGATCGGACGGGACAGGCGTGCTGTTCACGAAACCGGCCAAACAAAAAGGTTGCCGGGCGGGCATGGGCCTGAACCG
Organism: Hyphomicrobiales bacterium; assembly: GCA_003228955.1. Lineage (GTDB taxonomy): Bacteria > Pseudomonadota > Alphaproteobacteria > Rhizobiales > Methyloligellaceae > UBA2767. The sequence goes on along the minus strand of QIGN01000049.1, from coordinate 9,639 downwards.
CGCAACTGTCAGTAAAGGGAGGAAATATCTGACATGTGGCGAATAGGCAGTACTATTCTGGCGGGCCTCGCAGCTCTGGCTCTAACAGCCGCGCAACCGGCAATGGCCGGCAAAGCGGACGACACCCTGAACTGGGCGACCGACCGCGAGGTCGCGGTCGTCGATCCATATTACAACAACACCCGTGAACTGGTTGTCATGGGACATCTGGGCTGGGACGCCCTGTTGTTCCGGGACCTCGATTCGGGCGAATACAAGCCGCTGCTTGCCACCAGCTGGAAGTGGGACGGCAACAAGAGGATCGTGCTTGAGCTTCGCAAGGGCGTGAAATTTCACGATGGCAGCGGCTTCGACGCCGACGACGTCGTCTACACGATCAACCATGTGTCCAACAAGGACAATGGCGTTCTGACCTACAAGAACGTCAAATGGATGAAGAACGCGGAGAAGCTCGGCCCCTACAAAGTCGCGATCAATCTCGAAAAGCCGTTCCCGGCCGCGCTGGCTTATCTGTCGAATGTGGTCTTCATCGTGCCCGCCGGCCACTATGACAACGCGCCCACCAAACCCGACGGCAAAAAAGACTTTGGCTCGGTGAAGCCTGTTGGCACGGGCCCGTATAAATTCGTTGAGGTGAAGGCCGGCGAATATGTTCTGTGGAAAAAGAACGAGAACTATTTCGACGGCAGCCCGAAGGGCAAACCTCAGATCGGCAATATAAAATTCCGCACCATCAAGGAAATGAACACGCAGATTGCGGAACTGCTGACCGGCGGCCTCGACTGGATCTGGGACGTTCCCAAGGATCAGGCGGAACGCCTTAAATCCAAGGACAGCGTCACGGTCGAGAACGCCAAGACCATGCGCGTGTCTTACCTGTCGTTCGATGTCGATGGCAGCTCGGGCCAGGACTTCTTCACCAAGAAGAAAGTCCGCATGGCGGTAGCGCACGCGATCAACCGTGAAGCCATCACCAAGAACCTTGTCGGTCCGGCGTCGGTGGTCATTCCCTCCGCCTGCCATCCCGATCAGTTCGGCTGCGCGCAGGACGTGCCGAAGTGGGATTACGATCCGGAAAAAGCGAAGAAGCTGCTGGCCGAAGCGGGTTACCCGAACGGTTTTGAGTTCGACATCTATGCCTACCGTCAGCGCGAATATACCGAAGCGGTGATCGGCGATCTGGCCAAGGTCGGCATCAAGGCCAAGCTCACCTATCTCCAGTACCGCGCCCTGCGCGATCTGGTGTGGAAGGGCAAGACCCCGATCAACCACATGACCTGGGGATCGAACTCCATTCCTGATGTGTCCGCCATCACCAGCAATTTCTTCTCCGGCGGGCGCGACGATCCGGCGAAGGACCCTGAAGTCATCAAGGCGATTGAGGAAGGCGATACATCAACCGATCCGGCCGTGCGCAAAGCCGCCTACAAGCGGGCGCTGACGAAAATCTCGGCTGAATTGTACTGGCTGCCGATGTTCACCTACGCCAAATACTATGTCTACTCGAAGGATCTCGACTTCAAGACGACACCGGATGAGATTCCGCGCTTCTACACCGCAAAGTGGAAATAGGAATCTGATCTGACTCGGAAATACCGCCCGGCCCGGACATTTTCCGGGCCGGGCGGCTGTTTCCTGAATATTGGGGTCCAGCTTCATGCTGTCTTTTGCGATCAAGCGGCTCGGCGTTGCCATCCTTGTCGCGCTGACTGTTTCAGTTATTACATTTTCGATGATCTATCTGTCCGGCGACCCGGCCATGGCCCTTGCCGGCGAGGCGGCGACCGCCGATGACATTGCCAATATTCGTGAATTTTACGGGTACGACCGCCCCATTCTCGTCCAGTATCTTGACTGGCTTTTTCGCGCCCTTCAGGGGGATTTCGGACAATCCCACTATCTCAAGACCGATGTCGCGAGCGTCATATTCGAGCGCCTGCCGACGACGATGCTGCTGGGCGCCTGCGCGATCTCATTCGCGCTCATCCTGTCCATCCCGCTGGGCGTCATCTCCGCCATCCGGCCTAACTCGCTGATCGACCGTATCTCACTGACCATCGCCGTCGTCGGGCAGGCGATGCCGAGCTTCTGGTTCGCGCTGACGCTGATGCTGTGGTTCGGCATCAACTGGCGGCTGCTGCCCATTACCGGAACTTCCTCCTGGCTGAATTTCATCATGCCCTCGATTGCGCTCGGCTACTATGTGACGCCGGGCGTCATGCGCCTGACGCGCGCGGGGATGCTGGAGGTTCTCGCATCGGACTATATCCGTACCGCGCGGGCCAAGGGACTGCGGCCGCTGCGGGTGCTGTTCAAGCACGCGCTCCGCAACGCCATTCTGCCCGTCGTTTCGCTCGCCGCGGTTCAGTTCGGCTTCATGCTCGGCGGGTCCATCGTCATTGAGACCATTTTCGCAATCAACGGCCTGGGGTTCCTCGCCTGGGAATCCATTCAGCGGGCCGATCTGCCGATGATGCAGGCCATCGTGCTGGTGCTCAGCGTGTTTTACATCCTGCTGACTTTCCTCGCCGACATGATCAATGCCTTTCTCGATCCGCGCATAAGGGTGACATGAGATGAGCCAAACTACGACCCCGCCCTCCGGCGCCCGGCCAGACGAAAAGATATTGGAGCCAACCCCTGGCGCGCAATTGCGCCGGCGTATTTTCGGCAATACCGGGCTTGTCATCGGGGCTTCGGTACTTCTGGTAATTTTTTTCGTGGCCGCCTTCGCGGGCGTAATTTCGCCGGGCGACCCCTATGATCAGGTCCTCTCGCGCAAGCTCATTCCGCCTATCTGGCACGATTCGCCCAACGTAACTTGGGATCATCCGCTGGGAACCGACTCCCTGGGGCGCGACTATCTCACGCGGCTTTTCTACGGCGCGCGGATATCCCTGTTCATCGGCTTTGCGGCAATGCTCATCTCCGGCGTCATCGGCACGACGCTTGGGGTTCTGGCGGGGTATTTCGGCGGCCGCGTCGATATGGTGGTCAATTTCATCCTCACCACGCGCCTTTCCCTGCCCGTGATCCTCGTTGCGCTGGCCGTCGTTTCGCTCATCGGCTCCTCGCTATACGTGGTCATCTGGGTTCTGGGCCTCCTCATATGGGACCGCTTCGCCGTCGTCATGCGCGCCGCGACCCTTCAAGTCCGCAATCTGGAGTTCGTCTCCGCGGCGCAGGCCCTGGGCTGCTCCACCTGGCGCATCATCCTGAGCGAGATCATGCCCAATATCGCCAATCACCTGATTGTGGTGGCGACGCTGGAAATGGCCCATGCGATCCTGCTGGAGGCGGCGCTTTCCTTCCTCGGGCTCGGCGTCCAGCCGCCCGAACCTAGCTGGGGCCTTATGGTGTCCGAAGCCAAGGGCCTGATGTTCTTCGACGCCTGGCTCATCACCATTCCCGGCGCGGCGATTTTCGCCCTGGTTCTGTCCATAAATCTTCTCGGCGACGGAATCCGTGACGTGACCGCGCCGGAAAACCGGAACTGAGCGCATGGCAAGGCCCATTCTGGAAGTCGAAAATCTGTGTGTGGATATCAATGTCCCTTCAGGCGTTCTGCGCGCGGTGCAGAACATTTCCTTCTCGGTCGCGCGCGGGGAGACCCTGTGCATTGTCGGCGAATCGGGGTGCGGCAAATCGATTACCGCGCTGTCGCTCATGAATCTGCTTCCCGGAACCGCGCATCGCAGCGCCGGCAAGCTTGTCCTGGACGGACAGGACCTTGGGAATTTGCGCGAGCGGGAGATGTCCGATCTGCGCGGCAACGCCATGGCGATGATTTTCCAGGAACCGATGACGTCGCTCAACCCGGCTTACTCCATCGGCAATCAGCTTGAAGAGGCGATGCGGCGGCACCGCAATGTCAGCGCCGCCGAAGCGCGCGACCGTGCGGTTTTCCTGCTGGAGAAGGTCGGTATCACCGGCGCGCGCTCCCGGCTGGGACAATATCCGCACCAGCTTTCGGGGGGGTTGCGCCAGCGCGTCATGATCGCCATGAGTTTGATGTGCGAGCCGGCGCTGATCCTGGCCGATGAACCCACCACCGCGCTCGATGTGACCATTCAGGCGCAGATACTGCATCTGCTTGCGGAGTTGCGCGACGAGTTCGAGACCAGTCTCATTCTCATCACCCACGATCTTGGCGTCGTCGCGCGCGTCGCCGACCGGGTCGCGGTCATGTATGCGGGTGAATTCGTCGAAACGGGGACCGCCGAACAGGTGTTCAACGCGCCCTCCCACCCCTATACCCAGGGGCTGCTGCGCTGTATTCCCATCCCCGGCAAGACCAAACGCGGGACCCATCTGGGCGCAATAGCGGGGATCGTCCCAAATCTGGTGGGAAGGCTGGAGGGCTGTCACTTCGCCAGCCGTTGCCCTCATGTTCACGGCGCCTGCCGGTCCGGGGAACTTGCCCTGCGGCCGGCCTTCGAGAAAAGCCATCACTATCGCTGCGTCCTGTCACCAAAGGATTGCGCGGACAATCTGAAAGCCGGAGTGGCGGCATGAGCGATCCGGTTATCGAGGCCAGAGACGTCACCCGGACCTTCATGATCAGCTCGGGCTTCATGCGCGCCAAGAAACCGCTGCACGCGGTCAATGGCATTACCCTTGATGTGATGCGCGGCGAGGTGCTCGGGATCGTCGGGGAATCGGGGTGCGGCAAGTCCACCCTGGCCAGGATGATGCTCGGCCTGCTGACGCCGACCTCCGGCACGCTGCATCTGGACGGGCAGCTTGTGGGGTCGGCCGACAGGATCGAGGTCGCGCGCATCCTCCAGCCCATATTCCAGGACCCCTATTCCTCGCTCAATCCGCGCAAGTCCATTGGCGACATCATCATGCTGCCGCTTTTGGTTCAGAAGGACCCGGACCCGCGGACCTGGCGCAAGCGCACCGAGGAGATCATGGATCTGGTTGGTTTGCCGGCGCGCGTTTTCAATAATTTCCCGAGCCAGCTTTCGGGCGGCCAGCGTCAGCGCGTCGCCATTGCCCGCGCCCTCATCAACCGGCCCAAGATCGTTATTTGCGATGAACCCACCAGCGCACTCGATGTGTCCGTTCAGTCGCAAATTCTCAATCTGTTACAGGATCTGCGGGCCGAATTCGGCCTGACCTATGTGCTGATCTCTCACAATCTCGCGGTGATCGAGCATATGGCGACCCGCGTCGCGGTCATGTATCTGGGGCGCATCGTCGAACAGAACGAAACCGGGAATTTGTTCCGCGCGCCCCGGCATCCCTACACCCGGGCGCTGCTGGACTCGGTACTGACGCCCGAGCCGGGCCTCGGCGTGCCCGACACCCATCTGGGCGCGGCCTATCCCAACCCGATTGACCCGCCCCCGGGATGCACCTTCCATCCGCGCTGCGCGGCGGTGCTGGAGAAGTGTCCGAAGCAGTTTCCTCCAACGCTCAGAGCCAATGGCGGGATGGTCGAGTGCCATCTCTATGCCGATGGCGGAGGAAAAAAAGCGCGCAAGGGAAACAGGAAATGAGCAGCAAGGCCAGCCGCCCGGGCGCCATTTCCCGGGTATGTGACTATTTCGATGACGGTACGTTCGAGAAAGAACTTGCGACCCGCGTCGCGTTCCGCACCGAAAGCCAGCGCCGCGAAGGCTTGAGCGAGCTTGAGCGCTATATCGACGAAGAGATGATCCCCGCCTTCGAGACCATGGGTTTCGAGACCCGTGTCTTTGAAAACCCGCATGAAGGCTGCGGCCCGTTCCTGCTGGCCGAGCGTCTGGAGGGCGACGAATTGCCCTGCGTCCTGGGTTATGGCCACGGCGATGTCATCCAGGGCCTTGACGACCAGTGGACCAGGGGGAAGGGACCCTGGGTCACGGCGCGTGACGGCGATAAAATCTACGGGCGCGGCACCGCCGACAACAAGGCGCAGCATACCATCAACATGGCCGCCATGCGCGCCGTCATCGAGGAGCGCGGAAATCTCGGTTTCAATTCGAAAGTCCTCATCGAGATGGGCGAGGAGAACGGCTCGAAGGGCCTGCGCGAGATCGTCAGCGATAACGCCAAAGCCTTCGCGGCGGATGTGTTCATCGGCTCCGACGGCCCAAGAGTGAGCGCGGACCGGCCGACGGTCACGCTGGGGAACCGGGGGTCGGAACCCTTCGATCTGCTGGTGGACTTGCGCGAAGGCGCGCATCATTCGGGCAACTGGGGCGGGCTGCTGGCCAGCCCCGGCGTCATGCTCGCCAGCGCGCTGGCCACAATCGTCGATGACAATGGCGCAATCCAGATCGAGGAATGGCTGCCGCCTCCCGTCTCGAACTCGGTGCGCATGGCGCTGAAGGACATCGAGATCGACCCCGGCGCTGACGGACCCGAAATCGATTCCGGCTGGGGCCAGCCCGGCCTCACGCCAGCGGAGAAAGTCTACGCCTGGAACAGTTTCGAGGTTCTGGCCCTGAAAATCGGCGACCCTGAAAGTCCGGTGAATGCAATCCCCGGCAAGGCGTGGGCCCATTGCCAGCTGCGCTATGTGGTGGGCACGGACCGGGACAAAATCATTCCCGCGCTCAAAGCGCATCTGGCCCGGGCCGGTTTCGATGATGTTCAGGTTCTTCCACCCCATCCGGCCAATACGGGCGGCTTCATCGCCTCCCAGACCGACATGGATCATCCCTGGTCAAAATGGGTGCGCGCCTCGATAGAGCGCACGAGCGGAGAACCGCCCGCCGTCATTCCAAGCATGGGCGGGTCCATCGGCAACGACATATTCACCGATATTCTGAAGCTGCCCGCAATCTGGGTGCCCCATTCCTACGCCGCCTGCTCCCAGCACGCGCCGGACGAGCATGTTCTGGCGTCCCTTTCCCGCGATGCCCTGGAGCTCATGACCGGGCTCTACTGGGACCTGGGCGAGGGCGGCACACCGGGGAGGGTGTAATATGTCACGGGCTGAAGCGCTCAAACACGCAACCAGCTGCTACGACGATGACGGCGCACAAGGCTATTACAGCCGTCTCGGCGCGCTGGTCGCCGTCAAAACGGAAAGCCAGAACCCGGAGCGCCTGAGCGAACATTATACCTATGCCAGCGATCACCTGACCCCGGCGCTGGAACGCCTTGGCTATGACTGCCGCATCTATGACAATCCCCATGAGGGCTGCGGCCCGGTGTTTCTCGCCCGGCGCATCGAGGATGAAAGCCTGCCCACGCTGCTTTGCTACGGCCATGGCGATGTCGTGCTCGGCATGGAAGGCCGGTGGGACGAGAACCGCGACCCCTGGGCGCTCACCTTCGATGGGGATCGGGTCTATGGGCGCGGCACCGCCGACAACAAGGGCCAGCATCTGGCGCATATGATTGCGCTGGAAGCGATTCTGGAGACGCGCGGCAAACTCGGCTTCAACTCGAAAATCATGATCGAGCAGGGCGAGGAAAACGGCTCGAAAGGTCTGGCGGAGATCATCGCGGAACACCGCGAGGATTTCGCGGCGGACGCCTTTTTCTCGTCCGACGGCCCGCGCGCCAATATCGCGGAACCCAATATTTCCCTTGGCAACCGGGGCTGTCTCAATTTCGAGCTCGCCGCCAATTTCCGCGACGGCGGGCATCATTCGGGCAACTGGGGCGGGCTGCTGCGCTCGCCCGCGGTGCGGCTGACCCATGCGCTCTCTTCCATCGTCACGCCCTCGGGTGAAATCAAAATCGAAGCCTGGCGGCCGAAGGGCATTCCGGACTCGGTGCGCGAGGCGCTTGAGGGTTCGAAACGCTCATCGGGTGAAACCGGCCCCGAAATCAATGCCGACTGGGGGGAGCCCGGCCTCACGGGCGCGGAAAAGGTGAGCCTGTGGAACAGCTTTGAAGTGCTGGCCATGCAGGTCGGCAATCCGGACAGGCCGGTCAACGCCGTGCCGCCCTGGGCGCGGGCTAGCTGCCAGCTGCGCCATGTAATCGAAACGCCGCAGGACACAATCCTGGAGAACCTGCGCGCCCATCTTGATGAACAGGGGTTCTCCGATATCCAGATCGAGGAGCCGCCGGAATCCAACCGGGGTTATTTTACGCCCGGCAGAACCAATCCGGACCATCCCTGGGCGCACTGGCTGAAAACCACGCTGGAGCGGGCTGGCGGGCGGCCCTGCGGCGTGGTGCCCTGCTCGGGCGGCTCCAATGTCACCGGCATCATCCAGGACGAGTTGGGCATGCCCTTCGCGTGGCTGCCCATGAGTTATCTCGCCTGCTCCCAGCACGCGCCGAACGAGCACATATTGAAACCCCTCATGCGCGAGGGGCTGGAGCTGATCACCGGCGTCTATTGGGAAATGGGCAGCGAGAAGGACGGATACAGACCATGACAGACCCTTGCGATCTTTCCGCAACCGAAGCGCGGCGGCTGATCGGGCGCAAGGCGCTCTCCCCGGTTGAGCTGACCCAGAGCTGTATCGACCGCATCGCGCAGGTGGACGGCGCGCTGAACGCCATCACCGCGCTGGACGCCGAGGTGGCGCTGGGGGTCGCGAAACAGGCCGAGGAAGATGTCGTCAAGGGCGAGGCCCTCGGGCTTCTGCACGGGCTTCCCGTCGGTATCAAGGATTTGCAGGCGACGAAGGGCCTGCGCACCACCTATGGCTCGCTGCTGTACGAAAACAATGTGCCGGACGCCGATGACAGCGTTGTCGCCAATGTGCGCGCCGAGGGCGGAATTATTCTGGCCAAGACCAACACGCCGGAGTTCGGCGCCGGCGCCAACACCACCAACAAGGTGTTTGGGGCGACGGGCAATCCCTTCGACCGCGCCAAAACCTGCGGCGGGTCGTCGGGCGGGTCGGGCGTCGCCGTCGCCACCGGGATGGTCCCGCTGGCCACCGGCTCCGATCATGGCGGGTCCCTGCGCACCCCGGCGACATTCTGCGGCGTGGTGGGTTTTCGCCCCTCGCCGGGCCTCGTGCCGCGCCTCACCCGGCCCGTCTCCCTGCTGCCAATGCCGGTGCTGGGACCGATGGCGCGCAGCGTGGAGGACGCGCATCTGCTGCTGCTGGCGCAGCTTGACGCCGACAAGGACGATCCCTTTTCAAGCGACGATGTGCTGCGCATCCCCGATTGCCTTTCGGGCATCGATCTGGGATCGCTTCGGGTTGCCTTTTCAAAGGATCTGGGCTGTGCGCCCATCGACAGGGCGATTGCCGGAGTTTTTGAAGACCGCAAGAAGATTATCTCGCCATTCTTCGCCAGCGCCCATACCCGCGACCCGGACCTGGCCGACGTGCATGAAGCCTTTGAAATCCTGCGCGCCGTGCAGTTCGTCGCCGCCCACAAGGAACGCCTTGAGAGCGACCGCGACAAGTTGGGCCCCAATGTCATCAGCAACACCGAGCGGGGGCTGAAATATTCGCTTCCCGATGTCGCCTGGGCGCACAAGGCGCAGACCGCGCTCTACACCAAATTCCGCCGCTTCTTCGACGAGGCCGATATTCTGATCTGCCCTGCGGCGTCGGTCTCCCCGTTCCCGCACGCGCAGCTTTTCGTCGAGGAAATCAACGGCGAGAAAATGCCGACCTATATGCGCTGGCTGGCGATGACCTACGCGCTGACCATGGCGCTGCCATCCGCGCTGTGCCTGCCCTGCGGGCTGGATCATCTGGGCATGCCGTTCGGCATTCAGGT
>QIGN01000091.1 GCA_003228955.1 Hyphomicrobiales bacterium | reverse complement strand
AATGGCGCCAGGCGCGATTCCGCGGTTAGCGGAAACGCTCCGCTAAATGCGCCGGTGGCTCTTGTATGTGCTGGCGTCATGTTCAATTCCAGTTCATGGCTCGAATATGGCCCTTGCGGCCTTGTGTAAGTCGTGGCTGCCGGTTCCGTCATGGCATCACTCCGGGACCGGACAGCAGGCATGTTCGGGCTGCGGCGCGCAGTGCAGGCTGGGTTCCGGTGCGGTTGCCCTGACCGGCGCGGTCCTGGGGGCCCGGTGGTGCATCAGACTGGCAATCGCAAGGGCGGCAAGACGTGCATCGGGCGGGTCGGCGCGCGAGCTCAATGCCACGGGCACGCCAAGTCCAACTACGACCCCCGCGGCCACGGCGCCGGCCAGATATTCCAGGTTTTTCGCCAGGATATTCCCCGAAACGAGGTCGGGCACCAGGACGAGGTCGGCTTCGCCCGCGACATCGGAGACGATCTCCTTCTCGCTCGCGGCCCTGGCGGAAATCGCATTGTCGAAGGCCAGCGGCCCGTCGACGGCCGCCCCGCCGATCTGACCGCGCCGCGCCATCAATGTCAGGCAGGCCGCATCCAGCGTCGAGGAAATCGCCGGGGTGACCGTCTCGACCGCCGACAGCACGGCCACTTTCGGCTTCTCGACGCCGATCAGATGGAACAGCTCGACCGCGTTCCGCAGGATTTGTTCCTTGGCGCTGAGATCGGGCGCGATATTGATGGCCGCGTCGGTGATGCCGAGGAGTTTGGGATAGGCCGGAATGTCGGTTATGAAAACGTGGCTCACCCGCCGCTCCGGCAACCGCAGGCCACTTTCCTTTCTGAGCAGCTCACGCATCAGCACGTCGGTATGGATATTTCCCTTCATGATTGCGTCGGCCCTGCCGTCACGCACCAGTTCGACGGCTTTCGCGGCGGCAGCCGGGTCGTTCGGAGCCGGGACAAGCCAGCTCTCGCGAACCGGCCAGCCGAACTCCAGGCAGGTCTTTTCGATGGCCGCGGCATCCCCGATCAGATGCGGTTCCACGATCCCCAGTTCATGCGCCTCGCGCAGGGTCTCGATCACCAGTCCCTGGGCTGCGTCCACAACGGCAACCCGGATCGGTTCAAGTTTTTGAGCCTGATCGATGAGGTCTTTCAGAGTGCCAAGATGCGTGGCCATCGCTTATGCCTCCCGAACCATGGGGCGCTGCGCGGCGAGCACGTCGTGGACATGGCGCGCGATCATCAGCTCTTCGTTTGTGGGGAAGGCCTCGACTACAACAACGCCGCCGCTACTTGAAATCGTCGTTTCTCCGGCTGCGTTGCGGGTCTCGTCGAGCACGATACCCAGATAGCCGAGGCCTCCGCATATCCTTGCGCGGACTTCGCAGGCGTTTGCGCCGATGCCGCCTGTGAAGACCAGGCGGTCGAGTCCGCCCAGGGATGCCGTGAGCGCGGCCAGGTGTTTGCGCGCCTGATAGCAAAAGAAATCGACTGCTTCGGCGGCCGCGGCCACCGTGTCGGAGCGTGCCAGAAGTTCCTGCATGTTCCGGCTGAGACCTGACACTCCGAGCAATCCCGACTGCTCATACAGAAGGTCCCGCACCTGCTCGGCGGTCATGCCTTTCCCCATCAGCAAATGGAGAACAATTCCCGGATCGAGATCGCCCGAGCGGGTGCCCATCGGCAATCCGCCAAGCGCGCTGAAGCCCATCGACGTGTCCACGCTCGCGCCGCCCCTGATCGCCGCTATCGACGCCCCGTTGCCAAGATGGGCGACGACGATCCGGCTGTTCGCGGCATCGTCGCCGTGCCGGCGGCGCAACTCGCCGATCACATACTCATAGGACAGCCCGTGAAACCCATAGCGGCGGATGCCATCTTTCTCGAAGCGGCGCGGCAGCCCGGTCAATCGCGCGAGGCGCGGCAGTGAATGGTGGAAAGCCGTATCGAAACAGGCCACCTGAGGAAGATCGGGGCGGCGAACACGAACCGCCATTATGCCGGCAAGGTTGTGCGGCAGGTGCAGGGGCGCGAGCGGGATCAACTCCCGCAGCCGCGCCTCAAGCGCGGGCGTGACAAGAAGCGGACAGTCGCAATTCTCCCCGCCATGGACAACGCGGTGCCCTACGGCATGGATCTGGTGATGCGGCGCGAGCGCCTCGATATTGGAAAGGAGCAAATCAAGCGCGGCAATGTGATTGGGGATGTCACGGGTTTCATCGATCAGAATTTTCGCATCTTCATCTCTGGCCCTGAAACGGGCCCCGGGAAGGCCGAGCCGCTCCAGAGCGCCGGAAATCAGACGCCGCTGTGCACCGCCTTCGCCCGCGAACAGCGCGAATTTAACACTCGACGAGCCGCTGTTGACGACCAGGATTGCGCTGTCTGATTTCATCTTGAATTCGCTTCCTCGGCCACCGTGCCGTCAATTTCCGTTTCTCCCGGTACAGCTTCGCCGGAGTTTCCGTAGAGCAGGCCGAAGGCCTGTGCATAAGCCTTGTCCCGGGCCTTCCGGGCGCTTTCAATCCCGCCCGAGACATCGGCCATGAGCTTCTTCTCCCGCTCGATCAGTGGATGGTCTTGCGGCAGCGCCTTCCGGTCCCGGGTCACAACATCGGCGAGGATCGCGACGCCGCGCATCCAGGGATTGAACGCCTCGGAGAACAGATAGCTGCTGGCGCGCATCGGGTGCGCCGCTTTCATCAGTTGCGCTGACCACGGGTTGGCGGCGGCCTGAACCCAGGGGCTGACGAGGTTCTTGTAAAACCACTCATTGACTTCCGATGTGGAGCGGACCCGCTCGAATGCCTCGCTCGTCTCTGGAATCTGGAGGTCCTCAACTTTGCGCGCCTCGAAGCGCACATTGTATTGGGGTTTGTGGCAATCTGGATCGTCATCCGGGTTTTCGATTTTCATTTCGTAGAGGCCGGGCTCCAGCGCCTCGATCTCGTCGAGACTTTCCAGAATGGCGCGATGCTCCAGCCGCGCGACCCTGGCCGACACGAAGAGCCCCAGATGACCGACATGGGGATTTGTCAGATAGACGATACGTTGTCCGGCTCGCTTGAGATCGTCCGTATCCTTGTAGACTGCGGGAATCCAGCCCAGCGCCTGATGCGGGGGCGTGATGTTGTCGCCATGGGACGCGAAGATCACGATCGGATTGCGGATGCGCCGCAGATCGGCGGTGCAGCCCTCGCAAATGCGCAATTCACCCCGCTCGAGCTTGTTGCCGATGAACAGGTTCTCGGCGATGGCGACGATCTCCTCGCGGCTCAACGTGTAAAAACCATTCCACCAGCGTTCAAATTCGAGGAAGCGTTCGCGCTCGGTATCAACCTTGTTGAAGAGACCGGCATATTTTTGCCAGATCGCCTTTTCGGGCTGAAGACCCTCGAAATTCTGCGCCAGCCAGGCGCCGTCGAAGCGGCCATCGCCAAGGTCGGACATGAAATGCGCCAGCCAGGCGCCTCCGGCAAGGCCGCCCGAAACGCGCATGGGGTTGGTTCCGGACTCCCCGGCCCAGTAGGACAATGGCGAACCGTTGAGGACCACCGGGCCGTTCAGCCCCTCGCAGTCGGCCGACAGCAGGGTGACAGCCCATCCCGCCTGGCAGTTGCCGTAAAGTACCGGCGGCTTGCCTGGGTGCCGCCCGGCAACTTCGGCGACGAAGCGCCGCAGTGCGTGGTGAACATCGGCCAGTGTCTGTCCCGGTTCGGGCTCGGGATAGAAAATCACAAAGTAAACCGGGTGGCCCTCATGAAGCGCCATGCCGACTTCGGAGTCCCGCTTGAATCCGCCGATGCCGGGTCCATGACCCGCACGCGGATCCACGACAATAACGGGCGGTTTGTCGGGGTCGACGCAGTCCTCCCAGCAATCGTCCCCGACCTCGGTGATGCGCAGCAGGGCGTAATTTGCCGGTTCATCGAAGCGCCGCGCGTCCAGGATCGTCTCATATTTGAAGTCGAGCAGCGGCGGCAGGCCGGCGCGCTCATGCTCGAACATATTGTTCGCGCGCTGGCGCAGGACATCCAGAAACAGGATACCGCGCTGCCAAACGTCAACCGCATAAGGCCAGGCATCGTCCGCCGATGCCCCGGTAACCGGCTCGGAATGTGATGCCGGCCGGGGGTGCGGCACGGCGTTGGACCCACGCGCGGTAGAGCGTTTCCTGGAGGGTTTGGCGCGCTTGCCCGTGCGGTCGATCTTCGCGCTGGCGAGTTGTCCGGCTGTTTGTGTTTTCATCTCACATACTCACTGCTGTAGATTTCGGGTCATGAAAGTCAGGGGTATCGTGCATTGAAGGTCCCTCTCCTACGCCGCTCGAGAGGGGATGAATGGAATGGCCTGAACCGTCCCGGCGCTCTCCCAATCCGTGATGTAGTCGCGGGTCAGCGGAACGGCGTCGCGCCGTTTTGCGAGCTGGATCTGGAACACGAAGTGATCGCCATGACGGAAGACGGCTTCGCTCGCGGCCAGGTAAAACTCCCACATGCGGCAAAAGCGTTCGTCAAGAAGATCGGCCACCCTGGACCGGTTCGCCTGAAAGCGGCGTCGCCACGCGCGCAGCGTATCGGCGTAGTGCACTCTCAGTATCTCGATATCGGTCGCCCATAATCCGCTGCGCTCGACCGCCGTCATTACCTCTGAAAGCGCCGGCGAATAGCCGCCCGGGAAAATGTATTTGCGAATCCAGGAGCTGGTTGTGGAGGGACCGGCCATGCGGCCGATGGAATGAATGACGCAGACCCCGTCATCGCTCAAAAGGTCCTTCACCTTGGCGAAGAATGCCGGATAGTGATTTACACCGACATGCTCGAACATGCCGACCGAGACAATGCGGTCGTAGGTTCCGGTCTCCTCGCGGTAATCGCGAAGACGAAAATCGACCTTGCCGGCCAGACCGGCCTCGGCGGCGCGCCGGTTCGCGGTCTTCAGCTGTTCCTGCGACAGGGTGAGCCCTGTGACCTGTCCGCCACCGGCGCGCGCCAGAAACTGCGCCAGCCCGCCCCATCCCGAGCCGATGTCGAGAATTTTCTGGCCCGGTTCAAGAAGCAGCTTCGCGGCCAGATGGCGCTGTTTGTTAAACTGCGCGGTTTCCAGGGCGTCATCCGGCGTCCGGAAATATGCGCAGGAATATTGCCGCTCATGATCGAGGAACAACTCGTACAGCCGGTCCGGCAGGTCGTAGTGGTGGGCGACGTTGGTCCGCGACCGGCCGACCGGGTTGTATTGCTGAATCCGCCGCCGCAGCCAGCCAAGCCGTTCAAAAACGGAAAACAGCGGGAGGCTCTGGCCAAACTCCATATTGGCGGTGGCGATTTCGAGAAAGTCCGGAAGCGTGCCCTTCTCAATGGTCAGGGTGCCGTCCATATAGGCTTCGCCGAGATACAGATAGGGATTTACAAGTAACTTGAGGTGCAGGGCGCGATCATGGAGCCGAACGGTCGCTTCCGGCCCGGGGCGGCCTGAGAAGACATGCCGCTTGCCACCGGCGTCGATAACTTCGAGCGTGCCAACGCGAACTATTCGTTTAAGTAGTCGGGACAGTAACATAGCGGGTTCCTTTCCTGTTTGATCGCTTCAGTCGAGGGGACAATCACCGGTTGACCGGGCGTCGCTGCCTCATGGCCGCGCACTGGTTCGTGATCTCATCGCGAAGAAGTTGTAAAGCGGCCCAAATATGAGCGCGATGTACCAGCCGTAGGCGATGGCCTCGGTCAACCCCAGAAAGAAGCTGGGCCAGCTGATCCAGGTGAAACCCGGCAGCAGCGGCGCCCAGACCGGGTTCATGGCCAGGGCCGGGAACCAGAGGTCGAACAGCACGCATAACACGAATGTGAGTGCAAAAAATGACCCCAGACTCATGCCCAGCGCCATGACTGGAATGCCCGAAACACTGTCCACGGGCAGCGGCGCGTCGATAGGGCCATGCTGCTCAAAAGCTGTCGTGGTCTCACGCATGGGAATGCTCCAGTTTCTGTTGGTTGGTGTCATTTATCCCGGGATACTGTTCGGGCGCGGCCTCGAACACCTCGCGGCATTCGCGGGAGCAGAAATAGTAGACGTTGCCGGCGTGAACACTGGGCTTCGCCTTGGCGGTAGTCACCCTCTTGCCGCAGACGGGATCGATGTCTTTAGCGGGGGGCACCCAGCGAACTTCGGAACCACCGGCGCTCCCCGGCTCATTCCGGGTCTCTTTGCCGCCGTGACCCTTTCCCATGATGTGCGAACCGCAACCCAGGCGCATCATCAGAAATATGAGACCGGCCCATACGGCGAAATAAATCAGCGGTTCCATAGCCATCTCCTTTTCTTCCAGCGCCGGTATCCGTTACCGCCGCCGCAACTCTTCGAAAGCGGCCGGGCTGAACCGGCGGCCGATCTTGCGCTCCGCCATCCGCCCGCCAGCCCATCCGCCGCGCACTTTCTCAATCAGGCCTTCGACGTCCCGTCTTGTGACGCCGTCGCGGGCCATCATCACCTTGACGATCGGGTCGGCCAGCATCTCCTGAAGAGAAAGTTCCGAGGTGGGCGTCGTGAAATCCGTCATTGCTTGTTCTCCCTTTTGCATCCCGTTCAGGCTCCGGGGCCCGTGCGGCGAACCGGCTGTTTTTCAATCCGTCGGGTGCGGGCCCATGAGCGGATGCTCCGGGTTTAACGCCGCCCGGCCGCGCCGCCCGGCTCGCGCCTGGAGCGCCGGCACGGCGATGGCTTTCTCATGCGCCGCCGCCATTTCGCGAATTTCACCCAGGATGGCGGCGGCGATCAAAACCGTTGGCGCGCCCGCCCGGGCAATCACTTCGGGTCCAGCTATCGCCGCCTGATCCAATGTGCCAATCTGTCTCATCATGCTGCCTCCTGCTTCGTAACCTTGAACACCATGTAGTCATCCTCTGTAACGGATCGATCACGGGCGGGGCGGCGTTTGGTAACGGACTGTCACAGGGCCGGCGCCGGTTACGGTTCGTTACAAATTTCTTCGCCGTCACGGCCTGAACGGGAGATATATTGGGGCCCATGAGTGCATCGGGCGCAGAAAACAGGGCTCACTTGCTGGTCGTCGACGACGATCACGAGATACGCGATCTGCTCGGACGGTTTCTGACCAAACACGGGTACCGGGTCACGACGGCGCAGGACGGCAAGGAGATGCGGCGTGCCCTTTCGGACTGGAACATCGATCTGGTTATCCTGGACCTGATGCTGCCAGGCGAGGACGGTCTGTCGCTGTGCCGTGATTTGCGGGCCAAGTCGCAGATTCCGGTTATCATGCTGACGATGATGGGCGAGGAAACCGACCGGATCATCGGCCTCGAAATGGGGGCCGACGATTACCTGCCCAAGCCGTTCAATCCGCGTGAGTTGCTGGCGCGCATGAAAGCGGTGCTTCGCAGGGCACAATACGCTCCCGCCGCGCCGGCGAAAGCGGGGCGGAATATTTTAGGGTTTTCCGGCTGGAAACTCGATCTGGGCCTGCGCCGTCTCGAATCGCCACGGGGGCTTATCGTCGATCTGAGCACGGGCGAATTCGATCTCCTGGCCGCCTTCGTGGAACACCCGCAGAGGGTACTCAACCGGGACCAGCTTCTGGACCTCATTCATGGGCGCTCCGAGGCGCCGTTCGACCGGAGCATCGACATGCAGGTGAGCCGGTTGCGCCGCAAGATCGAGAAGAGCCCCAAGGAACCCGAACTGATCAAGACGGTGCGCGGGGGCGGGTATATTTTCACGGGGAGCGTGACACAGGATGAGACGGCTGATTCCTGACACCATAGCCGCCAGAACCCTGCTGGTTCTTCTGGCCGGGCTGGCCGTGTCGCACATTTTGAGTGTGGCGCTCTATTTCAACGACCGTACGAGCGCGCTGATGTTCACCTCGGGCACGCAGACCGCGGAGCGTATCGCGACCCTCAAGCAACTCGTCGAAAAAGCACCCCAAACCGAACGGCAGCGGATAACCGAACACGCGGATCAATCCAGGCTACACGTCACCCTGAGCCAGGAAAACGCAATAAATGGCCCGCCGGCCAAAGACCGGCAGGCGGACGAGTTCCGCGATACCCTGGTCGCTCATCTCGACAATGGAGATGAAAGTGTATTGAGAACACGCTACACGGGCGGGGACGCCACCGGCGCATGGCGGACGCACATGCGTGAAAATCACCAGGGGGAGGAACTTGGCCGGGCTCTGGCCGTATCCTTTCAGTTGCGCGACGGGAGTTGGCTGAACTTCGCGGCGCCGGTCGCAACGCCGCCGCCCCTCTGGTCGCTTCGCTTCACCTTGTCGATGGGAATCATGCTGCTGGGCGTGGTCATCTTCTCGACTTTGGTCGTACACCATCTGACCAGGCCGCTTGAGACGTTTGCACGGGCGGCGCATCGGCTGGGGACCGATGTCAGGGCGCCGCCATTGCCTGAAAGCGGTCCGGCGGAGGTCCGTCAGGCAACCCGGGCGTTCAACGAGATGCAGGACCGGATAAGACGTTTTGTCGAAGACCGGACGCAGATGCTGGCGGCCATTTCCCACGACCTGGGCACGCCGATAACGCGCCTGCGGCTGCGCGCCGAGTTCATAGAAGACGAGGACCAGCAGAAAAAGATGCTTGCCGACCTCGACGACATGGAAAAGATGGTGTCCTCGTCCCTGTCGTTCGCCCGGGACGAAGCCACCAGCGAACCCCACGCGATGGTCGATCTCAGATCCCTGCTCCAGCGCGTCTGCGACGACATGGCGGACTCAGGTCATGAGGTCACATTGGACATCGGCGGCGATGCAGTGCCCTTTGATTGCCGGTCTGTCGCGCTGCGCCGCGCGCTGAGTAACCTTGTCGGCAATGCGGTCAAATATGGACATCGGGCCCGTGTGTCGCTGGCTGAGGAAGGCGATGCCATTGTGGTCGCAATCGACGATGACGGGCCGGGCATTCCGGGCGACCGCCGCGAGGATGTGTTCAAGCCATTCCTCCGGCTTGAAGTATCGCGCAGCCGCAAAACCGGCGGCACGGGCCTTGGGCTGACCGTCGCCAGGACAATCGTCCGCGCTCATGGCGGACACATTGCGCTGGGCAACCGCAAGGGAGGCGGGTTGCGCGTAAAGGTGACGCTTCCCCGCTAGAGCACTTCCCGATCATACAGAACCAAAGGCACGGGCTTGTTCATTTCAGGTTCAGTCCCAACCCAGGGTCAGAAATTTCAAACTGAGACACTACCCAGGACATGTGAAATGATGCTCATTCAAACACCGGGTTTCGACCCGGTTACTTGAGTTGCAGCCGTCGCTCGCGTCCGCTTCACCGGCTACTCAACGGGTTTGAAATTTGTCTGCCGCTTGCGCACCACCTGATAACCCGGCCGCCACAGATAGCGGATTGGTGCGCTCAGCATATGCACCAGCCGGGTGAAGGGGAAGACGAGGAAGATCGTCAGCCCCAGGAACAGATGCGACTTGAAGAGCCAATGTGCGCCTGCGACGTAGGAGGCCGCGTCGCTCTGGAACGTGAAGATGCCCTGCGCCCAGTTCATGAGACGCACCATTTCTTCCCCGTCAAGATGCTGCAGGGAAACGAAGATGGTTGCCAGGCCCAGTATGAGCTGAATGTTCAGCAGGGCAAGAATGGCGATATCGCCGAAGCTCGAGGTGGTGCGGATACGGGCGTCGAACAGCCGCCGGTGCAGCAGCATCAGCCCGCCGAGCAGCGCGAAGGCCCCGGCCACGCCGCCAACGACAATTGCCATGATTTGCTTGAAGCTGTGGCTAACGCCCATCCAGTCGAATATCTGAATGGGTGTAAGCAGCCCTATGAGATGCCCGAAGAACACAATCAGCACGCCGACATGAAACAGCACGGACCCCACCATCAGCTGTTTGCGCCGCAGCAGCTGGCTTGAGCCGGAGCGCCAGCCATAGGGTTCGCGGTCATAGCGGATCATCGAGCCGACGGCGAGAACCGTGAGGGCGATATAAGGGTAGATACCGAAGATCAGCGTATTGATCCAGTCGCTCATGATGTGCTCCTCAATTGCCGCTGGCGTTGGGACCTGGCGCCGGCCGTTTGGCCGCGCGCAGCCGGGCGGCGATGCGGTTCGGGTTGCACCCGTCTGCTTGCGGTGCGGCCTCAGGTCCGAACGTTACGGGCGCGTCTTCCCAGGCCTTGTCCAGTTGCTCGAAATCTTCCGGGTCATCTTCCGCCACGCTCATCAGGTCCTTGAGACGGCTGGCGGATGGCTTTCCCGTAGCAATCTTCTCAAGCGCCCGGAAGACGGCGGCATAGGCGCTGCCACGCTTGTGCAGGCGCTTGCGCAGCCCGGCGATGATGTGGAGCGGCTGGTTCAGAAGCTCGCGCGCCTCCTCCAGCGGCCTGGTGGAAAGAAACTCCAGAAACAGCGGCAGGAAATCCGGCAGCTCCGACGCGGCTATATCAAGCCCGTGTTTGTCATAGAGCGCTTTGAGATCGAGCATCGCCTGCCCCCGGTCGCGCCCGTCGCCATGGACGTGCTCGAACATATGCAGCGAGAGCGAGCGGGTGCGGTCGAACAGCAGCACATAGCGCTCTTCAAGATCGTAAAGGTCCCGGGTCTCTATTTCCACTATCAGCCTGTTCAGGAAGTCGCGTTGCGGCTTGGGCAACAGAGCCTCCGTGTCCAGCGCGGCCGCGAGGTCGCCCGCCCCTGCCTTGAGTTCCTGCGTCGGATAGGTGAGCAGCAGGGAGAGAATCTTGAAGGTCTGGACCATCTTAAAATGCCTCCGTCGGGGTGGTCAGCTTTTTGCGGGGGCCGGTGCCGAACAAATCCGCCTCGGATGTGCCGCCCGAGCAGCCATTGCCGAAGCTGAAGCCGCATTCACCGCGTTCACGAAAAGCGTCTTCGCCAGCCTCGCGATGAGAGGTCGGAATCACATAGCGATCCTCGTAATTGGCGATGGCCATGATGTGATACATCTCCTCAATCTGGTTCTCGGTGAGTCCGACGCGCTTGGCGACGGCGCGGTTGGGTTTGCCGAGGATCGTTTTCGCCCGCATATAGGCGCGCATGGCGAGCATCCGCTCCAGCCCCAGAATGACCGGCTCTTCCTTGCCCGCGGTGAGCAGGTTGGCGAGATAACGGACAGGGATGCGAAGCGAGCGGACATCCGGCATGGCGGTATCCATGCCGATGGTTCCCGCTTCCGCCGCCGCCTGGATGGGCGACAGGGGCGGTACGTACCAGACCATCGGAAGCGTGCGGTATTCGGGGTGCAGCGGGAAAGCGATCTTCCAGTCCATCGCCATCTTGTAGACCGGCGATTTTTTCGCCGCTTCCAGCCAGGCGTCGGGAACGCCGTCTTTTCGCGCCTGCTTGATGACGTCCGGGTCTTCCGGGTTCAGAAAAATGCTGAGCTGGGACTCATACAGATCCTGCTCGTCCTCGGCGGAAGCGGCCTCCGAAATCCGGTCGGCGTCATAGAGAACAACGCCCAGATAGCGGATGCGCCCGACGCAGGTTTCGGAACACACCGTCGGCTCGCCCGCCTCGATGCGCGGGAAGCAGAAGGTGCATTTCTCCGACTTGCCGCTCGACCAGTTGTAGTAAATCTTCTTGTAGGGGCAGGCCGAGACGCACATGCGCCAGCCGCGGCATTTCTCCTGGTCGATGAGGACAATGCCGTCCTCTTCGCGCTTGTAGATGGCGCCGGAGGGGCAGGCCGCCGCGCAGGACGGATTGAGGCAATGCTCGCACAAACGCGGCAGATACATCATGAAGGTGTTTTCAAACTCGCCGTAAATTTCCTTCTGCACGCCCTCGAAATTGGTGTCTGCGGAGCGCTTGGAAAATTCGCCGCCAAGGATTTCCTCCCAGTTCGGCCCCCATTCGATTTTCTCCATCCGCTCGCCGGTAATGAGCGAACGCGGCCGCGCGGTCGGCATGGCTTCGGATTCTTTGGCCGTTTGCAAATGCTCGTAATCGAAGGTGAAGGGCTCGTAATAATCGTCGATCTCGGGCAGGTCCGGATTGGCGAATATCTTCGACAATATCGATAGCTTCGACCCCATTTTGGGCTGAAGCTTGCCATTCTTCTTGCGCTCCCAGCCGCCGTTCCATTTGCCCTGATCTTCCCAGTTTTTCGGATAACCGATGCCGGGCTTGGTCTCGACATTGTTGAACCAGGCATATTCCATGCCTTCGCGGCTGGTCCATACATTCTTGCAGGTCACCGAACAGGTGTGGCAGCCGATGCATTTGTCGAGATTGAGCACCATGCCGATTTGAGCGCGTATCTTCATTCCGCTGCCTCCAATGCGTCGCCAATCGGGCGTTCCAGCCAATCGACATTTTCCATTTTGCGAACGATCACGAATTCATCCCGGTTGGACCCGACCGTGCCGTAATAGTTGAAGCCGTAGGACTGCTGGGCGTATCCGCCGATCATGTGGGTGGGTTTGATCGTGGCGCGGGTCACCGAATTGTGGATGCCGCCGCGCAGGCCGGTAATTTCCGAGCCCGGCACATTCACGATCTTCTCCTGCGCGTGATACATGAAGATCGTACCCTCCCTGATCCGCTGGGAGACCACCGCCCGGGCGACCAGCGCGCCATTGGTGTTATAGGCTTCCACCCAGTCGTTATCGACAATGCCGGCTTTCAGGGCGTCGATTTCGGAGAGCCAGACGATAGGACCGCCGCGGCTGAGGGTGAGCATCAGAAGATTGTCCGTATAGGTGGAGTGGATACCCCATTTCTGATGCGGGGTGATGAAGTTCAGCACCAGCTGCGGGGAGCCATTGTCCTTCTCCTCGATCACCGGATTCACCGATTTGGTGTCGATGGGCGGGCGGTAGACACAGAAGCCTTCGCCGAAGGCCCGCATCCACAGATGATCCTGATAAAGTTGCTGGCGTCCTGTCAGCGTGCGCCAGGGTATGAGCTCATGGACGTTGGTATAGCCGGCATTGTAGCAAACCTTCTCCGACTCAAGGCCCGACCATATAGGCGATGAAATGATCTTTCGCGGTTGCGCCACCACATCGCGGAAGCGGATTTTTTCGTCCTCCTTGGGAAGCGCCAGATGGGCATGTTCGCGGCCGGTTGTCTGGCTCAGGGACTTCCAGGCCTTGACCGCGACCTCGCCATTGGTTTCGGGCGCCAGCATGAGGATGACTTCCGACGCATCGATATCCGTCTCGATGCGCGGCATGCCCTTGGTGGGGCCTTCCTCCGTCACGACGCCATTGAGCTGGCCGAGCAACTCGACTTCATGTTCGGTGTTCCAGGCGACGCCCTTGCCGCCATTGCCGAGCTTGTTCATGAGCGGCCCCAGCGCGGTGAAGCGCTTGTAGAGGTTCGGGTAATCGCGCTCGACGACCGCGATTTGCGGCATGGTCTTGCCGGGCACGGGCTCGCACTCGCCCTTCTTCCAGTCCTTCACGTCAAGCGCCTGCGCCATCTCGCCGGGGGTGTCGTGCAGGATCGGGACCAGCACCACATCTTGTTCCACCCCAAGCACCTCGGGCGCGATCTCGGAGAATTTTTTGGCGATGCCTTTGTAGATGTCCCAGTCGGAGCGGCTCTCCCACACCGGATCGATCGCCGCTGTCAGGGGGTGAATGAAGGGATGCATGTCGGAGGTGTTGAGATCGTTCTTTTCATACCAGGTGGCGGTGGGCAGAACGATGTCGGAATACATGCATGTGGTGGACATGCGGAAGTCGAGCGTCACCAGAAGATCGAGTTTCCCCTCCGGCGCTTCTTCATGCCAGACGACTTCTTCGGGCTTCACTCCGCCGTCCTCGCCCAGGTCCTTGCCCTGCACGCCATGGGACGTGCCGAGCAGATGCTTGAGGAAATATTCATGGCCCTTGCCCGATGACCCGAGCAGGTTGGAGCGCCACACGAACAGGTTCCGCGGCCAGTTTTTCGGGTTGTCCGGGTCCTCGCAGGACATTTTGAGCTTGCCGGATTTGATCTGCGCGGTCACATAATCCTTCGGGTCCTTGCCCGATTTTTTGGCGGCTTTCGCCACCTCCAGCGGGTTGGTTTCAAGCTGCGGGGCGGAGGGCAGCCAGCCCATGCGTTCGGCGCGCACATTATAGTCGATGGGCGACCCGCCCCACGCTCCCGCCGGCGCCGTCGGCGACAAAATTTCCTTCATCTCCAGCGTTTCATAGCGCCACTGGTCGGTGTGGGCGTAGAAGCAGGACGTGGAATTCATTTGCCGTGGCGGCCTGTTCCAGTCGAGAGCGAAGGCCAATGGAAGCCAGCCCGTCTGCGGGCGCAGTTTCTCCTGACCCACATAATGCGACCAGCCGCCGCCCGACTGGCCGACACAGCCGCACATCACCAGGAGATTGATGATCCCCCGGTAGTTCATGTCCATGTGATACCAGTGGTTCAGCCCGGCGCCGAGAATGACCATGGACTTGCCGTTGGTGGCTTCGGCGTTGGAAGCAAAGCCGCGCGCCACTTCGATGATCTGTTTGGCGGGAACGCCGGTGATGCGCTCCGCCCAGGCCGGCGTATAGGGCTCATTGGCCTTGAAGTCTTTTGCGGTGTTTTCTCCGCCCAGTCCCCGGTCGAGACCGTAATTGGCCATGAACAGATCATAGACGGTCGCGACCAGCGCCTCGCCGTCCTTGAGCCTGATCTTTTTCGCCGGAACCTTTCGCACCAGCTTCGAGGCATGGTCCGTGCCCGCAAAGTGGTCATGCTCGCGGTTGCCAAAATAGGGGAACGCCACGTCGGCAACGTCATCGCGGTCTTTCTTGGCGATGAGGGTCAGCTTCAGATCGACATCCCTGCCGGACCCGTCCTTGTTCTCCAGATTCCACTTGCCCTTCTCGCCCCAGCGGAACCCGACCGACCCCCGCGGCGCGACGACATCGCCGCTGCGCGCATCAATGGCGAGGGTCTTCCATTCCGGATTGTTCTTTTCCTTCAGGGCGCCCTTGATATCGGAGGCGCGCAGCAGGCGCTCCGGCACATAATGCCCGTCCTGCTTCACCAGCCGCACCAGATTGGGCATGTCGGTATAGCGCTTGGCATAGTCCTGGAAATAGGGAACGTTCCGGTCGAGATGGAACTCGCGCAAAATCACATGACCCATGGCCATGGCCAGCGCGGCGTCGGTGCCCTGCTGGGGGTGCAGCCAGACATCGGCGAATTTCGAGGCTTCCGAATAGTCCGGCGAAACAACGACGCTCTTGGCGCCCTTGTAGCGAACCTCCGTATAGAAATGCGCATCGGGGGTGCGGGTCTGCGGCACGTTCGAGCCCCACAGCATCAGAAAGCCTGAATTATACCAGTCGGCGGATTCGGGCACGTCGGTCTGCTCGCCCCAGGTTTGCGGGCTGGCCGGGGGCAGATCGCAATACCAGTCATAGAAAGACATGCACACGCCGCCGAGCAGCGAGAGATAGCGCGAGCCCGCGGCATAGGAGACCATCGACATGGCGGGGATCGGCGAAAATCCCATGACCCGGTCCGGACCGTGGGTTTTGGCCGTATAAGCGTTGGCGGCGGCGATGATTTCGTTCACTTCATCCCAGTCTGCCCGGATGAACCCGCCATGGCCGCGCATTTTGGTGTAGCTGTCGCGCGTCTTCTTGTTCTCGACGATCGATTTCCACGCCGCCACCGGTTTTTTTGTGGCGCGTGCGTCGCGCCAGGCTTTCATGAGGCGGGCGCGGATCAGAGGATATTTCAGCCGGTTGCCGGAATATATGTACCAGGAGTAACTGGCGCCGCGCGCGCAGCCGCGCGGTTCGTGGTTCGGCAGATCGGGGCGCGTGCGCGGATAGTCCGTCTGCTGGGTTTCCCAGGTGACGATCCCGCCTTTCACGTAAATCTTCCAGGAGCAGGACCCGGTGCAGTTCACACCGTGGGTCGAGCGCACGATCTTGTCATGCTGCCAGCGTTTGCGGTAGGCGTCCTCCCACTTCCGGTCCTCGCGCAGGGTCACGCCGTGGCCATCGGAAAAAGTGCCTTCGCTCTTTCGGGCGAGAAAGTTCAGTCGGTCGAGCAGATGACTCATAATTTCATTCTCTCCGGTCTCAGGACGCCGCCACGCGGGCGGTTTTTCGGGATGCGGGCGCGGCTTTTGTCAGGCCGCGCTCGGTGTCATGGAGCAGCCCGCCGGGCCGCGTGTAGACGTACCAGGTGAGAGCTGCGCAACTCACATAGAAGATCATGAAGGCCCACAGAGCCGCTTCGGGTCCTCCTGTCATCGCAATCGAGGAGCCATAGGATTTGGGGATGAAAAAGGCCCCATAGGCCGCGATTGCCGAGGTGAATCCAATGATGGCGGCTGACTCTTTGTCTGCCTGGCGCACACGCTCGGGCGTGGAGAGTTTCGGCATCAGCCGGTCGATCTCCAGCCGCATCATCACCGGGATCATCTGGAAGGTTGAGGCATTGCCGACGCCGGTGGCGAAAAACAGCACCATGAACATCGCGAAGAAGCCCCAGAAGGCGCCGGGCTGGTCCTTGGCCGCAAGGAAATAGAGCACGCCGCCGACCGCGCCGATCATGACGAGGAACGTCCAGAAGGTGACCCGGGCGCCGCCATATTTGTCGGAAACCCAGCCCGTCGCCGCGCGGCTGAGGGCGCCGACCAGCGGGCCCAGAAACGCATATTTCAGGATATCCACGTCCGGGAACTGGGTCTTGGCCAGCAGCGGGAAGCCCGCCGAATAGCCGATGAAGGAGCCGAAGGTACCGGTGTAAAGCCAACACATGATCCAGTTGTGCTTGCGCGAGAAAATGATCGACTGCTCCTTGAAGGAGGCCTTCGCCGACGCGATGTCGTTCAT
>QIGN01000089.1 GCA_003228955.1 Hyphomicrobiales bacterium | reverse complement strand
TCAATCGAGCAGCCCGAAGCCCCGGCCGCGCTGGCGAGGCGGATGGTCTCCGCCGCCTCGGCGGGATCGTCCGAATAGCAGTTTTCTAGATCGGCGGAGACGGGCAGCGGCGTCGCCTCGACAAGATCGCGGATATGGACGAGATGTTCTTCCCGCGTCACGGCCCCGTCGCCTCGGCCGAATGTAAAGGCCAGCCCGGAGCTTGTCGTCGCCCGGCCAGAACCCGCGCCGAGCCCGCGTCCCATGGATTGGGGATGATGAAGGCTTCGCCGCGCTCATGCAGCGCCGCGAAGGCTTCGCCGCGCTCGGCTTGTGACGGCAGTGTCATATGGTCTTCCTCGCTTTGATTGCGGCGGCGAGCGTACCCTCATCAAGATAGTCGAGCTCGCCGCCAATCGGCACACCCAGCGCCAGCTGCGTGATGGTGACGCCGCAGTCCTCCAGGGCATCCATGAGGTAGTACGCCGTCGACTGGCCCTCGACAGTGGCGTTGAGCGCCAGCAGAACTTCCTTCACATTGCCCGATTTGGCGCGCTCGACAAGGCTGGCGATATTCAGCTCTTCGGGCCCGACGCCATCGAGCGGCGACAGGGTACCGCCGACCACGTGATAGCGCCCCTTGATGACGGCGGCACGCTCCAATGCCCAGAGGTCGCCCACCTCCTCCACGACGCAGATGAGCGTATCGTCCCGGCGCGTATCGCAGCAGACCGTACAGGGGCTCGCCGTATCCACATTACCGCAATTCGCGCACACCACAATCGTGTCGCGGGCGCGTGTCATAGCTGCGGCGAGCGGTGTCAGCAGTTGATCTTTTTTCTTGATGAGTTGCAGCGCGGCGCGGCGCGCCGAGCGCGGTCCCAGTCCGGGAAGACGCGCCAGCAACTGGATCAACTGCTCGATTTCCGGACCGGCGACGTTGCGTGACATGGATCGTATCGCCCCGGCGCTTGGTTAAAACAGTTTCATGCCGGGCGGGATTGGCAGGCCGCCTGTAATATCCTTCATCTTGTCCTGAAGCTGGCTTTCCATCTTGGCCCTGGCGTCGCCATGGGCGGCCAGGATCAGGTCCTCAAGGATTTCCGCGTCATCGGGCTTGATCAGCGAGGCATCTATATCGAGCCCCTTCATGTCGCCCTTGCCATTGAGGGTAACCGTGACAAGTCCCGCGCCCGACGTGCCCTTGCATTCCAGTTTATCGAGCTCGGACTGCATCTCCGTCATACGGCCCTGAAGTTCCTGGGCCTTCTTCATCATGCTGGAAAAATCCGTCATTGAATCATCTGTCCTCTTCTTCTGAGCCCAGTTCGCGCACATCGGTGATGCGGGCTCCGGGGAAATGCTCAAATACGGCCCTTAACGCCGGATGCTGTTTCAATTCCTCAATTTCGTGTTGTTGCCGCGCGGCCTCTTCGCGTTCCCGCTGGAGGCGTTTCTCCGCAATGGTTTCCTCGCCCTCCCCATCGGTTACGGCCACGATCCATTGATCGCCCGTCCACGCCTTCAGCTTTGTACCCAGTTCATTTGGCAGTGTGCGCGGCGCGCCGTCCAGCAGCTTGATTTCAATATGGCGTGGCGCGAAGCGGATAAGGCGGACATTGTGCTCCAGCGCATGGCCGAGTTTGCGCTCTCTTTTCTCCTCCACCAGCGCGATCACGTCGTTAAAACTCCGCAACCGGGTTTCGGGCCGGCTGAGGGCCGCAGTCTCGGGCGCTGTCTCTTCGACGGCCACGGATTGCGCCTGGGCGGAACCGGTTGAATGTGATGCGCCCGAGGGCGCGGGCGCTCCGCCGCCCTGCGAAACGCCTTCCGTCCTGGCCGCGCCATCGCCCGCGATGACCCGCGCCAAGTCCTTCGGTGAGGGCAGGCTCGCCATATAGGCGAGGCGCACCAGCACCATTTCCGCCGCCGCCAGGGGGCGCGGCGCGGCATTCGCTTCCTGGAGCCCCTTTAACAGGGCCTGCCAGGCCCGCGCCAGCGCGCCGATATCGAGCTTCCCGGCCAGTGCTTCCGCCTGCCCGCGCTCAGCCTCGCTCAATGTCGGGTCGGCGGCGTCCTTGCCGGCAGCCGCGATGCGCGTCACCACATGAACGCATTCGGCCAGATCGCCCAGTATCCGCACCGGTTCCGCGCCATCGTCGTAAAGTGCGCGCAATCTCTCCAGCGCGCCCCTGGCCTCGCCCTTGAAAACGCTCTCCAGCAGTTCGAAAACCCTTGCCCGGTCGGCCAGTCCCAGCATGGAGCGCACATCCGCGCCGGTTACTTTATCCGTGCCATGGGCAATCGCCTGATCGAGGATGGAGAGCCCGTCGCGCACCGAGCCTTCCGAGGCGCGGGCGATAAGCGTCAAGGCTTCATCGTCGATTTGCGCCTTTTCCAGCTTTGCGATTTTGGCGTAGTGATCGCGCAGCAGCGCAACATCGACGCGGCGCAAATCGAACCGCTGGCAGCGCGACAATACCGTCACTGGAACTTTGCGGATTTCCGTCGTGGCAAAGATGAACTTCACATGATCCGGCGGCTCTTCCAGGGTTTTCAGCAAACCATTGAAGGCCTGTTTCGAAAGCATATGAACTTCGTCGATGATATAAACCTTTGTGCGCGCGGCGACCGGTTTGTAGCGCACGCTTTCAATGATTTCGCGAATATCGTCGATGCCCGTGTGGGAGGCGGCGTCCATTTCCAGCACGTCCACATGGCGCGATTCCATGATTGCCGCGCAATGCTCGCCGAATTCGCTCATTTCGATGGACGGTCCCTCCGCGCCTTCGCGCTCATAATTGAGCGCGCGCGCCAGAATGCGCGCCGTAGTCGTCTTGCCGACACCGCGCACGCCGGTGAGCATATAGGCCTGAGCGATACGGCCGGACGCGAACGCGTTTGTGAGCGTGCGCACCATGGCGTCCTGGCCAATCAGTTCAACGAAAGTTTCGGGACGGTATTTACGCGCCAGCACCGCATAGGCCGCACCCTGCTGCGTGGCTCCTGCCGGCTTGGCGGCTGACGATTTTTTTTTCGGCTTGGCCATGACACCACGTCTGAAGTTCAAGTAGGAGGCTGGACATGCAACCCGCGCCAAACTCGTTAGGGCTGCTTCCTTCCGGATCTGACCCGGTTGGCGAGAGACACGTCTGCAGCCAACCTCCCGGCCCCGTTATATCAGGTTCCTGGGCCGAATGGGCAAGAGGCATTCTTTGCCAATGCGGCTTGAATCCGTATTGCGGTTGTTTTCATATGACCTGCCGTTTCATACAGGATCATTCGATGCCGCCGGACTTCCCTGACGCAAAAGATTTCCCGCCCTTTTCCCTTCGCAGCGAGGATGCGCTCGACCGCATGGCGCAGATGCGCGGCGACACGGGCTGGCTCAAGGAGCAGCTTGCCGGCAAGGGCGCCCGTTTTCTGCTGCTCGCAGATCTCCAGATCGCCGTGACCTCCAATTCGGACGGGAGCGAAACCGGCCTGCGCTGGCACGATGCCGGAGACATCGGCAAGCTGGGGCTGGATAGAAGCCGCGCCATATTGCTTGGCTGCGACGCCCGGGGCCATGGTGTGTTCGCGGTCTCGCTCCGCGAGAGGGAAGCGGCTGGCGTGCCGGGCGGCATGGAGGCGCTGAAACTGCTGGTTGATCTGCGCTCCCTCGCCCAACAGGGCGCGATGTCCGCGCAGGACCTTTCGCTGGCCGGCATGGCCCGGGCGCTGGCCGCCTGGCATGATGTGGCCCGGTTTTGCGGGCGCTGCGGGGCAAAAACCCAATCGCGCGACGCCGGGTGGCGGCGCAAATGCACCGGCTGCGAGCAGGAGTTCTTTCCCCGCGCGGACCCGGCCGTCATCGTGCTGATTACCGACGGGAAGCGTTGCCTGCTCGGCCATCACAAGCGCTACGCCCATAAATTCTATTCAACTTTGGCTGGTTTTGTTGAGCCGGGCGAGGACATCGAAGCGTGTGTGCGGCGTGAAATGCGCGAGGAAACGGGGATCACGGTCGGGGAAGTAACCTATATGGCGAGCCAGCCCTGGCCGTTTCCGCATCTGCTCATGGTCGGATGCTGGGCACGGGCCCTGACGACAAAACTGACGCTGGAAGAAGACGAGCTCCATGACGCGCGCTGGTTCAGCGCCGAAGAGGTTCGCCAGATGATGGCGGAAAACCACCCGGAGGGAATTACCATACCCGGGCCGCACTCCATCGCCTGGGCGCTGATCAAGAGCTTTGCCGGCCGCCACGGGACCTGAGCCCAAATTTCAGATTTTGACACTGACCGCGGCGGGGTCAGCGCCCTGAACATGACGCAGAGCGAACCGCAATTCGATATATTGCGGAGACACATAGATTTCCTTGGTGCTCTCGCGCGGAAGGGCAATTCCGGTTTTGCCGCAAAAATGTATCAGGCTGGCCGCGAGCTTTCCGTTTGGAACGCTCAGGCTCTCCTCGCACCCGCTCATGGCAAAAGATGTGGTTGGCGTTTCATGACCGGCCTGATTGGCCGCGGACGTAATATCGCCGTCAGGCAGGGTCAATCCGAAGCGCGGCCCCAGGGCCCGCAGGGCCGTTGCGACCTCGTCCAGACCAAAGCGCAGGATTCTAAGCTCACTCGTCATGCGTGTATTTCCCCATCAAGCACACGTAAAGATAGTATATGCCGGTAAATGAATTGCTAAGAGCGCGACCGGGCAAGAGGACCAAAAAATCCGTCAGCCATTGCCGGCGCGCCCCGCAAGTGCATTGGCTTCTTCCAGTTCCTTGCGAAACGGACTGGCGGGATAGGTGCCGAGAATTTTCACTTGAGAAGAAAAGAACGAAAGTTCCTCCAGCGCCAGACGGACGTTGCGCGTCGAGGGATGCCCCTCGATGTCGGCGTGGAACATGGTGGCGTTGAACGATCCTTCAAGCTGATAGGATTCCAGTTTGGTCATGTTGACGCCGTTGGTCGCGAAACCGCCCATGGCCTTGTAGAGCGCGGCCGGAACGTTGCGCACACGGAAGATAAATGTGGTGATGACGGCGCCGGCATCGGGGTCCGCGTCGTCGGGTTCGGCGCAAAGGACTACAAACCGGGTCGTGTTGTGGGTCGCATCCTCGATGTCTCGCTTCAGGATCTCCAGTCCGTAAATCTTTGCCGCCAGTTCAGAAGCGATGGCGCCCTGGGACGGGTCGCCCTCTTCCTTCACGATACGCGCTGCGCCCGCCGTATCGGCCTCGCGCACGGCCCTGAGCCCCAGGGCGCGGATAACATCACGGCACTGGCCAAGCGCATGGGTGTGGCTGAGGACGGATTTGAGGTCTTCAGTTTTTGCATCCGGCAATCCCAGAAGCTGGTGGCGAACCCGCTTGAAATGTTCGGCAACCATATAGAGGTCCGCTTCGGGCAGAAGGTGATGGATGTCCGCCACACGCCCGGCCACGGAATTCTCGATCGGGATCATGGCGTATCTGGCCTTGCCCGCCTGAACCAACCCCAGCGCATCTTCGAAAGTGGCGCAGGCGGCCGGCTCCATGTCCGGGTAGGCCTGGAGGCAGGCGGCATGGGAATGCGCGCCGTTCTCGCCCTGAAAAGCTATTCTGGTTTCATTTGGATCGGCCATGGCTCGCCCGGTTAAAAATTACGACGCGGGTTTGTTACCGGCTCGCGCCATCCAGAAGCGCGCGTGCCCGCTCAAGGTCGGCGGGAGTATCGACGCCGACCGGCACCGTGTCAACGAGCGCCACATCGATGCGCATGCCAGCTTCAAGCGCGCGCAACTGTTCAAGTCTTTCGCGTATTTCAAGCGCCGAGCGCGGCAGTGCAACGAAGCGGGAAAGCGCGGCGCGGCGGAACGCATAAAGACCAATATGATGATAGAGCGGGCCCTCGCCATGGGGTGCGTTCGCGCGGGTAAAATAGAGCGCCCGCATGATGCGCCCGCCCCCCTCGCGCGCGCCGACCACCTTCACTATGTGAGGATCGTCGCGTTCGGCACCTTCGGTAATCTCGGCGGCGAGCGTCCCGATATCGCAGGCGCGTGTCCGCAGTGGCTCCGCACATGCGCCAATCAGATGCGGTTCGAGGGTCGGCAGATCTCCTTGCAGATTGACCACCGTGTCGAAGTCCCGCTGAGGATCGAGCACTTCAACCGCCTCGAATACGCGGTCGGTTCCGCTTTGATGATCGCCGCGCGTCATGACGACTTCGCCGCCGGCCTGCTCGACGGCCGCCCGGACTTCCTCCGCATCTGTCGCAACCGCCACGCGGCCGGCGCCCGATTCCATCGCCCTGCGCCACACATGAACGATCATCGGTTCACCGCAGATATCCGCCAGTGGCTTGCCCGGCAGACGGGACGCCTGCATACGCGCGGGGATGACTACCAGTGTTCCGCTCATGGCCTGTATCCGTCAGGAATTGAAAGAATCGTGATAACGCAATATCCCTCACAGCTGTGTGTTGCAACGGCGGTCGAAAACTCTATATTCGGCTGCACGCCGGGGCGCAAACCCCATGCCGAAACGATTCAGGGGGCGGCCATTCATGGATGCTTTAGAATACAACAAAATTGCCGGAGCGATATTGTTAGCGTTGCTCGTGATATTTGGCACGAAGTCGGCAACCAAAATCATTTTCAAGGCGGACAAACCGGCCAAGCCGGGCTATGAGGTCGAAATCGCTGAAAAACCGGCCGGCGGATCAAAGGAACCGGCCGCCGAAGTGGAAATCCCCCTTGCCGTTCTGCTGGCCAAGGCAAGCGCGGAGAAGGGACAGAGTATCGCCAAGAAATGCATTGCGTGCCACACCTTCGAAAAGGGCGGCAAAAACAAGATCGGGCCAAACCTGTATGGCATCGTTGGCAGTGCGCTGGGGGCAATAGAAGGATTCGCCTATTCGAGCGCCCTGAAAGCCAAGGGTGGCAATTGGGACTATGAGGCGCTGAACCAGTTCATCACCAAGCCCAAGACCTTCATCAAGGGCACAAAAATGGCATTCCCCGGCATCAAGAAGGCAGGTCAGCGCGCTGACCTCATTCTTTATCTGCGCCAGCAGAGCGACAACCCGCCGCCCCTGCCAGAAGCCAAGGCCTCCATGAAGCCTGCCGTGGAAAAAGCCGCGGCCATGCCGATGCCGGAGAAACCGGCCCTGGCGATGGCACAGATGGCTGCTGTGTTGCCGATGCTGAAAAAACCGGCCGCGAGGTCTCTGATCGGGACGGCCTCATTGGGCAAGCGTCTGGCCAAGGGCGATGCGGCACGCGGCAAGGACGTCGCGGCCAGATGCGCGATCTGCCATAATTTCGTCAAGGGCGCGCCGAACAAGTTTGGCCCCAACCTCTACGGTATTGTCGGGCGCAATATCGGGACGATGCCAAACTTCAAATTTTCCAATGCGGTGAAGAACAAGGGCGGCAAGTGGACCTTCGAGCTGCTCGATTGCTTCATCGCCAATCCGCGCACATGCATACCCGGCACGCGCATGCCCTTTGTGGGGATAGCCAATGCCAAGGATCGCGCGGATCTGCTGGCATTTTTGCGCACGCGCTCGGATAGCCCGGCTCCGCTGCCGGCTTCCTGAGAATCCGCTCGGCCTAACAAATTTTTAATTTGGCTGATTTGCACCCGCGCGCCATGCTAGACGGGGCTTGGGTCCGGGCCTGAAATATTTTTCCCGGGCTTGCCAGGAGCAAGGCCCGAAGGGGGCTACATATGTCAACCATCCGAAGGCACCGACAATGTTTGCGCGCATCCGTTTCCTCCTCATCGTTTCCCTGCTTGGGATCGCCGTCCTTGCGCCTCCCGCAAGTGCCGCGAAATTGCGCCACTACGCGCTCTCGCTGATCGGCGAACCGCAATACCCGGCCGATTTCGCCAATTTCAAATACGTCAACCCGAATGCCCCCAAAGGCGGCACCATACGCATGTCGGCTATCGGCTCGTTCGACAGCCTGAATCCGTTTATCCTGAAGGGCGTTTCGGCGGCCGGGGTCGGTCTGATTTACGACCGGCTGATGGACACCAGCCTGGATGAACCTTCCACCGCCTATGGGCTGCTGGCTGAATATGTGACTTTTCCGGACGATTTCAGTTCCGCGACCTTCAAGCTGCGCGAGGGCGCGCGCTGGCATGACGGCAAGCCGGTCACGCCGGAGGATGTCATATTCAGCCTCGAATCCCTGAAAAAGGGGCACCCCTTCTATGTTCAGTATTACAAGAATGTTGTGAAGGCGGAAAAAACCGGCCCCCGGCAAGTCACCTTCACCTTCGATGTCAAAAACAATCGCGAGCTTCCGATGATCGTCGGCGAGTTGACGATTCTTCCCAAACATTACTGGACTTCGAACGATGCGGACGGAAATCCGCGCGACATCACCAAGACCACGCTTGACCCGCCGCTCGGCTCGGGCCCCTACCGTATCAAGAAGGTCAAGCCGGGTCGCTCGATAAGCCTCGAACGCGTCAAGGACTACTGGGCCGCGAAACTGCCCGTGAAACTGGGTCAGGACAATTTCGACGAAATCCGGTTCGAATATTACCGCGATTCAACGGTTGCCTTCGAGGCGTTCAAGGCCGACCGGCTCGATTTCTACAACGAGAGCAGTTCCAAGAACTGGGCTACCGGCTATGACATAAAATCGGTCAAAAACGGCCTGCTGAAACGCCAGCTCGTGGAGCTGAAGCGCGGCCAGTCGATGCAGGCCTTCGTGCTGAACACGCGCGATGAGAAGTTTCAGGACCCGCGCGTGCGCCGCGCATTCAATCTGGCCTTCGATTTCGAGTGGGCCAACAAGAATCTGTTCTACGGCCAATACCGGCGGGCCGCGAGTTTCTTCCAGAATACCGAGCTGGCCTCCTCGGGGCTCCCCGAGGGCCGCGAATTGGAGATACTGAACGAACTCAGGGATCAGGTGCCGCCGGAGGTCTTCACCAAGGCGTATGCCAATCCGGTGTCGGACGGGTCAGGATCGATTCGCAAGAATTTGCGCGCCGCGACAAAGCTGCTCAGGGCCGCCGGCTGGTCGGTCAAGGACCGCAAACTGGTCAATGACAAGACCGGCAAGCAGATGACCGCGAGCTTTCTCCTGGTCTCGCCGCTGTTCGAACGGATCGTGCAGCCCTATTCACGCAATCTGGAGCGCCTCGGCATCAAGGTTTCGCTGCGTGTGGTCGACCCGCCGCAATATACGCGCCGGCTCGACGCGTTCGACTTCGATATCATCGTCGCCAGTTTCGGTCAGTCCCAGTCGCCGGGAAATGAACAGAGGGGCTACTGGGGTTCGGAAGCCGCCGGCAAGAAAGGCAGCCGCAATCTCATCGGCATCAAGAATCCGGCCATCGACAAGCTGATCGACAAGATCATTTTCGCCAAGGACCGGGCTGAACTTGTGGCGACCACCCGTGCAATGGACCGGGTGCTGCTGTGGAACAACTATGTCGTGCCGCAATGGTATGCGCCTTTTTCGCGCATCGCCTATTGGGATCGCTTCGGCGCTCCTGAAACGCGCCCCTCGCAGTCGGTTGGCTTCCCGAGCATCTGGTGGTGGAACGAGGACGCGGCGAAAAAACTGGCGGAGGCCAAGTGACACGCGCCTTGCCTGCACGCCCGCTCCACACCCGCGCCGCGCTGTGCGCCGCACTTGTCGTGTTGCTCACTGTTGCAAGCGTGAATTTCTCCGAGGCGGCGGAGGATCGCCACGGGCTGTCCACGTTCGGCGAACTCAAATACCCCCCCGGCTTCACCAATTTCGACTATGTGAACCCGGACGCCCCCAAGGGCGGCCGCCTGTCGATGATCGGCACCGCGGGTCTCGTCACCTTCAACTCCCTCAACGCCTTTATTCTCAAGGGCGACGCGGCGCAGGGTCTTGGCTATCTGTTCGACGCCCTGATGACGCCAGCTCAGGATGAACCCGATTCCATGTATGGCCTTGTGGCCCGATCGGTCGAGCTGTCCGATGACCGCAGAATGGTCACCTTCAATTTGCGGGCCGGGGCGAAATTTTCCGACGGATCGCCGTTGAGAGCCGAGGATGTCGTCAACTCGTTTACGCTGCTGAAGGAAAAGGGGCATCCGCGCATCGCCCTGCAACTGCGCGATGTCGAAAAGGCCGAGGCGCTGGACCCGCTCACCGTGCGCTACCGGTTCAAGGGCGATCAAATCCGAGATCTTCCGGCGATCGTGGCCGGGCTGCCGATTTTCTCCAAGGCCTGGTACGGCACCCGGGATTTTTCCAAAACCACTCTGGAGGCGCCGCTCGGATCGGGACCCTATAAAGTCGCGAAGATGAAGCAGGGGAGCTTCATCATTTATGGGCGGCGCGAGGACTATTGGGCGAAAGACCTGCCCGTAAACCGGGGCCGTTTCAATTTCGCGGAACTGCGCTACGAATATTTCCGCGACCGCACGGCGGAATTCGAGGCCCTCAAGGCCGGTGCTTACGACCTGCGCGAAGAGTTCACGTCCAAAACCTGGGCCAAGGAATATGACATCGCTCAGGTGCGCGAAAAGCGTCTGCTGCGCCTGACGCTCCCCGACGCGCGCCCCTCCGGCGCGCAGGGGTTCTTCATCAACGTCCGGCGCAAGAAATTCTCCGACCCGCGCGTGCGCAAGGCGCTCGATTTTGCGTTCGATTTCGAGTGGACCAACAAGAACCAGTTTTACGGGCTGTACAAACGCACGAACTCCTTCTTTGAAAATTCCGACATGAAAGCATCGGGACCCCCAGGCGAAGCCGAACTCGCCCTGCTTGCCCCTTACCGGGACCAGCTTCCCGAGGAAGTCTTTTCCACCCCCTATTCCTCACCCGTCTCCGATGGATCGGGCCAGGACCGCAAACTTCTGCGCGCCGCCTCAAAGCTGCTGAAAGAGGCGGGCTGGACGGTCAAGGACGGGGTGCGCGTCAACGCGGCGGGCGAGAAGTTCAATATCGAATACCTCATCTTCTCGCCGACCTTCGAGCGGATCATCGCGCCGTTTATAAAGAACCTGAAAATACTCGGCATCAATGCCCGCATCCGCCTTGTCGATCCCTCGCAATATCAATCCCGGCTCAAGGGCTTCGATTTCGACATCATCACCCAGCGCTATGTGCTGCGGGTGACGCCCGGCGTCGAGATCCGCTCCTATTGGGGGTCCAAGGCCGCGGACACCGCCGGCAGCTTCAACCTTTCGGGCATCAAGGACCCGGTTGTCGACGCGCTTATCGAAAAGGTAATCGCGGCAAAATCGCGCGCCGAACTTGTGACCGCCACCCGCGCCATCGACCGGGTGCTGCGCGCGCGCTATTACTGGGTGCCGCACTGGTATAAGGCGGCGCATAATCTGGCGTTCTGGGACAAGTTCTCGCGGCCGAAAATCAAACCTCTTTATGGCCGCGGGGTTATCGAGACCTGGTGGTACGATGAGGCGAAAGCTGCCAGACTGAAAGCGGCTCGCTAGCAGAGAAGCAACCCATAGTCCATGACCGCATATATCCTGAGAAGGCTGCTGCTGATCATACCCACCCTTCTGGGCGTCATGATCGTAAGCTTTACCGTCATCCAGTTCGCGCCCGGCGGCCCGGTGGAGAAAGTCATTGCCCAGCTGACCGGCACCGATGTCGCGGCCACCGCGCGCATCGGCGGAACCGGCGGCGGAGACTTCGGCGCCGGCGCGCAACCGCAGACCAATGCCGGCGCTGGCGACACATCGACATCTTCAAAATATCGCGGCGCGCAGGGGCTCGACCCGGAATTCATCAAGGCGCTGGAAAAGCAGTTCGGCTTCGACAAGCCGCCCCTCGAACGCTTCGGGCTGATGCTGTGGAACTATATCCGCTTCGATTTCGGCGAAAGCTATTTCCGCGATGTGCGCGTCATTGATCTGATTGTCGAAAAGATGCCGGTTTCGATCTCGCTCGGGCTGTGGATGACGCTGCTGTCCTATGGCGTCTCGATCCCGCTCGGCATTCGCAAGGCGGTCAGCGACGGCCAGCGATTCGATGTATGGACCAGCAGCGTTATCGTCATCGGTTACGCCATTCCCGGATTCCTGTTCGCGGTTCTGCTGATCGTGCTGTTCGCGGGCGGGACCTTTCTCGACTGGTTTCCCTTGCGCGGTCTTACATCGGAGAATTTCGATCAGTTGCCCTGGTACGAAAAAATCATCGACTATTTCTGGCATCTGACGCTGCCGCTGATCGCCATGGCGCTCAGCGCTTTCGCGACCACCACCTTCCTCACCAAGAACTCGTTCCTGGACGAGATCAAAAAACAATATGTAATGACCGCCAAGGCCAAGGGACTGACAGAGCGCCAGGTGCTTTATGGCCACGTGTTCCGCAACGCCATGCTGATCATCATTGCCGGCTTTCCCGGAGCTTTCATCGGCGCATTCTTCGCCGGGTCGCTGCTGATCGAGACCATCTTCTCGCTCGACGGGCTGGGATTGCTGTCCTTCGAGTCCATCGTCAACCGGGACTACCCGGTGGTGTTCGCGAACCTGTTTATCTTTTCGCTGCTGGGGCTGTTTATCAGCCTTATCTCCGACCTCACCTATATGTGGGTTGATCCGCGCATAGACTTCGAAACCCGTGAGGTCTGATGTGGATAGAAAGGTGCAGGACGAAATAGGGAGGGTGGGCGTAACCTCGCTTCCGCCTGCCGGCCCGGCCGATACGAAAGCCGGTGCGAAGCGCTTTGTGATTTCCCCGATCAATGCGCGGAGATGGTCCAACTTCAAGGCCAACCGGCGCGGCTTCTGGAGCCTGTGGATTTTCTTGAGTATTTTCGTCGTTACGCTGTTCGCCGAATTCATCGCCAACGACAAGCCCTATCTCGTCACCTTTGACGGCGGCATTTACTCCCCCGTGTTCGTCGCCTATCCCGAAACCGCCTTTGGCGGCGAATTCGAAACAGAGGCCGATTACCGGGACCCCTTCGTGCAGAACCTCATCCGGGAAAAAGGCGGCGCCATCTACTGGCCGCCCATCCGCTATTCCTACAACACGATCAATCTGAAACTGCCCGTTCCGGCGCCCGCGCCCCCGTCGGGCGAAAACTGGCTCGGCACCGACGATCAGGGCCGCGACGTGGTCGCCCGGGTGATTTACGGCTTCCGCCTTTCGGTCCTGTTCGGGCTTGTGCTGACCATCGTTTCCTCCATCATCGGCGTGGCGGCGGGCGCGGTCCAGGGGTATTTCGGCGGCTGGGTCGATCTTCTGTTCCAGCGCTTTATCGAGATATGGACATCGATCCCGTCGCTCTATCTGCTGATCATCATCGCCGCCATTATCGAACCCAATTTCTGGATACTGCTCGGCATTTTGCTGCTGTTTTCCTGGGTGGCGCTGGTCGGCGTGGTGCGCGCGGAATTTTTGCGCGGACGCAATCTGGAATATATCCGGGCCGCGCGCGCGCTGGGCCTGTCCAACGCCAAGATCATGTTCAGGCATCTGCTGCCCAACGCCATGGTGGCGACCCTGACCTTCATGCCATTCATCCTGAACGGTTCGATCACCACGCTCACTTCGCTCGACTTTCTGGGCTTCGGGCTGCCGCCGGGCTCGCCGTCTCTCGGCGAGTTGCTGGCCCAGGGCAAGGCCAACCTGCAAGCCCCCTGGCTCGGCATCTCCGCCTTTTTCACCATCGCCATCATGCTGAGCCTGCTGATCTTCGTTGGCGAAGCGGTGCGCGACTCCCTCGACCCGCGCAGGATATTCGTGAATCCCGCCGGCGAAGCCGCGGAAGAGACCCTGAGCGCACCCGAACTGGCGCGGCGCGACAAGGCATCCTCCAGGACACTGCCGGCGCGCAAAGACGCCCTGCTTCAGGTCAAGGACCTGTCAGTCGACTTCAACGTCGGCGAGACGACGACCCACGCCGTGAAACACGCCTCGTTTGACATCATGCCCGGCGAAACGGTCGCGCTTGTCGGCGAGTCCGGGTCCGGCAAGACCGTCTCGGCGCTTTCGGTCATGCGCCTCCTGCCCTACCCGAGCGCGTCGCACCCCTCGGGCGCGGTCACCTACAAGGGCCAGGACCTGCTGGCGATGGACGAGCAGCAACTGCGGGGCATTCGCGGCAATAATATCTCCATCATCTTCCAGGAACCCATGACGTCGCTCAATCCGCTGCACTCCATCGAGCAGCAGGTCGGCGAAATCCTGAAACTGCATCGCGGGCTTTCCGATACGGCCGCACGCACGCGCGTTCTGGAGCTGCTGGAAAAGGTCGGCATCGACGACCCGCAAGAACGCCTGGCGTCCTACCCGCATCAGCTTTCGGGCGGCCAGCGCCAGCGCGTCATGATCGCCATGGCGCTCGCCAACGAGCCCGAGCTGCTCATTGCCGATGAACCCACCACCGCGCTCGACGTCACCATTCAGGCGCAGATTCTGGAACTTCTGCTTGAGTTGCAGAAGGAAAGCAACATGGCGATGCTGCTCATCACCCATGACCTTGGCATCGTGCGCAAGATGGCCAGCCGCATCTCCGTCATGAACCAGGGCGAAATCGTCGAGCAGGGCGAAACCGAGCAGATTTTCAAATCGCCCAGGCACCCCTA
Organism: Hyphomicrobiales bacterium; assembly: GCA_003228955.1. Taxonomy (GTDB): domain Bacteria; phylum Pseudomonadota; class Alphaproteobacteria; order Rhizobiales; family Methyloligellaceae; genus UBA2767. The sequence goes on along the minus strand of QIGN01000089.1, from coordinate 6,835 downwards.
CACCAAACATCTGCTGGCGGCGGAGCCCAGGGGCGATCCGCCCAAGGCCGATGACAAGGCGCCGGTTGTGATGGAGACGGCAAACCTGAAAGTCTGGTTCCCGATCCGCCGGGGCCTGCTCAAGCGGACCGTCGGGTACGTCAAGGCGGTGGATGGATTGTCGCTCAAGCTGCGCGCCGGGCAGACGCTCGGCATTGTCGGCGAATCCGGTTCGGGCAAAACAACGCTCGGCATGGCGCTGCTGCGGCTGATCTCAAGCGAGGGCGAGATTGCCTATATCGGGACCCGCATCGATCCACTCGATTCCAGGCAAATGCGCCCGCTGCGCCGGCATATGCAGGCCGTTTTCCAGGACCCATATGGGTCCTTGAGCCCGCGCCTGTCGGTGGGGCAGATCATTGAAGAGGGCCTGCTTATCCAGAACCCGGAAATGCCGTTCTCGACACGCCGCGCGCGTGTATCGCAAGCCATGGACGAGGTCGACCTCGACCCCGCGCATCAGGACCGTTACCCGCATGAGTTCTCCGGCGGCCAGCGCCAGCGCATTTCGATCGCCCGCGCCATGGTGCTGCAACCCAAATTCGTCATGCTGGATGAACCCACCTCGGCGCTGGATATGTCGGTGCAGGCGCAGATCGTCGATCTCCTGCGCGATCTTCAGGACCGCCACAAGCTCGCCTATCTTTTCATCAGCCACGACCTCAAGGTGGTCCGCGCACTGGCCAACAATGTGGTGGTGATGCGAAGCGGCAAGGTGGTGGAACAGGGCACCTCCCGGCAGATTTTCACCTCCCCCAAGAGCGCTTACACCAAGGCCCTGATGTCGGCGGCCTTCGATCTGGAAACCGCCCATCTGGACGCCGTTTCCAGGTAGTCCCGCCATGACGCTCCTCATCGCCTGCCAGCAGTCCTCAAGAGACGGTTTCGCCGATGGGCTGCGCGAGCTCGGCCCCACGCTCGATGTGCGCATCTGGCCCGATGCCGGAGACCTCGCCGGCATACGCTATGCGCTTGTGTGGAAACCGCCGCAAGGTGTACTCGCCAGCCTGCCAAACCTGAAGGTTGTTTTCTCGATTGGCGCGGGCGTCGATCATGTGCTGGGGCAGAGCGGTCTTCCCGATGTACCGCTGGTGCGTTTCGTTGACCCCAACCTCACCATGCGCATGGGCGAATATGTCTGCATGAATGTGCTCATGCACCACCGGCGGGTACGCGACTATGCCGAGTTGCAAAGCCAGGCCACATGGAAGGAAGTCTGGCCGCAACCCGGCGCCAACGAGCTTCGCGTTGGCGTCATGGGGCTCGGCGTGCTGGGATGCGACGCGGTGGCGAAGCTCGCCATGCTCGGTTACCGGATGGCCGGCTGGAGCCGCTCGCAAAAGAAGATCGAGGGCGTTGAATGCTTCGCGGGAGAAGATGGGTTAAAACCCTTTCTCGCCCGCACCGACATTCTTGTCTGCCTGCTGCCGCACACCCCCGACACGGACGGCCTGCTCAATACTGAACTGTTTTCGGGACTGGCCCGGGACGGGCCGCTGCCCGGGCCTGTTCTCATCAATGCCGGACGGGGCAAACTTCAGGTGGAGGCCGATATTCTCAAATCGCTCGAGACCGGCGACCTTTGGGCCGCCTCGCTCGATGTGTTCGAGGAAGAGCCCCTGCCCTCCGCCAGTCCGCTATGGGCCCACCCCCGCGTCATCATCACCCCCCACAATGCTTCCATCTCGGACGACATGGCCGTCTGCCGCTATGTGGTGGAACAGATTGCGCGTTACGAAAAAGGCGAGCCATTGGAAAATGTGGTTGACCTGAAACAGGGTTATTGAGGGCGCGCGGCGCCGCATTCCGCGTTCGGGGTCATTCCACAAGACAGATGCAAACGCCTCGCCAGATGAATTTTCCCAAGAATCCGGAACAGGGGAGCTTCGGCCGCGCAGTGGAGAAAACCCGGTTTCCCCGACGACCCCGCGGATGGTACGGTCTGATCGAGTATGACCCTAGGGTCCCGACCCGTTAATGGCTTCCAGTTTCGAAAAGCATATGGATATGAAAACCGGATTGATCGAAACCGATGTGACTTTCGATATCGAGAAGTTGCAAAATGAATACAGAAAAATATTGGAAGAATTCGAACCCTTTAAGAGGGAAATGACCGCCAAGCATACAAAAATTGATAATTTTGGAGGCTTTTGCTTAAGGGGAATAGACAAAGATAATCTGGGTGAACTTTCTTATACTAAATTTTATAAGGAAAAATACAATAAAGACATAACAGAAATTGATTTCTCGAGTAACACTATGCTTTATCGTGGTTATTTTAAAGAAATACTTGATGAATTGGAGTCAAAGCTGGACAATTTATACAGAATCAGGATAATTGCGACAGATTCCGGGCTGGATTACCATACTGACGGTGACTATTTTCGTTATCACATCCCCATACACAGATCAAAAAACTTCCATTTGAATCTGGATGTAAACGGCAAAATCGAAAAATATCATTTTGAAAATGGCGGATTATACTATTTTTTCGGCGAGCAGCGGCATTCAACCGTCAATCCGGACCGCGAAAATCGCGTCCATCTGGTGTTTTCGTCCTACAATGCCCTGCCCCCCTCCTGAGAGCGGCGGACGTCTTCCGCAAAGGCGCCTCCCCCGTTCAATCAACGGCAACAGACCTAATCGACGGCCAGAGACTCATCCTCTTCCTCCGGCTCGGGGAACACAGGGTATACGCCCGCCACGCGCCTCGATGGCCGGGGTTTCCACATCGACGATGCGCGCCATCTCCTGCACGACGCCAAGCAGGGCGTCGAGTTCGATGGCGCGCCCCTTGTCGAGGTCCTGCAGCATGGAGGTGCGGTGCGCGCCGACGGCCGCCGCGCCATTGATGCGCCGCTCGATATCCACGCGGAAATGCACGCCGATGCGCCGGGCGATCTTTTCCGCTTCCTCCATCATGGCGCGGGCGAGGGCGCGGGTGCCGGCATCGGTGGCGACAATGTCTAGGGTCGCGCCTGTCAATGCGGAGATCGGGTTGAAGCACAGATTGCCCCACAGCTTGAGCCAGATGTCGTTGCGGATTTCGGGATTGAACCGCGCTTTCAGACCGCCCGCCTCAAAGGCCTTGATGAGCGCCGTGACCCGTGCGCTTTCGCTCCGGTCCGGCTCGCCAAAGCCGAACTTGTCGCCATAGATGTGGCTGATAACGCCGGGCTCGGTAATTTCGCTGGCCGGATAGACCGTGGCGCCAATGGCGCGTTCGGGGCCGATGGTGCGCCACTGCCGCCCGTCCGGGTCCACATTCTGGAGTTGCAGGCCGGCATACTGGCCCTCGAACCCGTAGAAATACCACCAGGGGATTCCATTCTGCATGGTGACAACGGCGGTGTCCGGGCCGAGCAGGGGCAGGATCTGCTCAGCCGTTTCCCACGCCTGATGCGCCTTGAGCGCTACGATCACATAATCCTGCGGTCCAAAATCCACTGGGTTATCCGACGCCGGCATTTTTTCCACGAGTTCATCATCCTTGAAAACCACCTTGATGCCGTTCGATTTGATCGCATCCAGATGCGCCCCGCGCGCGATCAGAGAAACGTCCGCGCCGCCGCGTTTAAGCATCAGCCCGACATAACCGCCTATTGCACCCGCGCCGAAAATACATATTTTCATGTGTCCCCCTTGCTGCTGCCCGGTGGCATTGCGACATTGTGATGCCGCGCCGCCACTCGACCCTTCACGGGCAGTTTGCTACGATTAAACCACTCGTTACAACAAGTAAGGGTAGCAGAAATGACCTACACGCTCGAGCAGCTTGCGTCCGACATACGGGGCACACTCAAATCGGACCCCGGCGAAAGCGGCAAGCAGGCCATCTGCCAGCATGTCTCGAAGGCACTCAGGGATGACGGTTTCATCGCGAAACACATGCCCGAACGCACGCCCGATGCGGACCCGCGAGAAATCCTGTTCGAAGACCCCGAGCTTGGGTTTTGCATCTGCGCCCATGTCTATGGCGACATCTCTCACGGCAGCCCCCACGATCATGGATCGGGCTGGGCCATCTATGGCCAGGCTACCGGGCGCACCGAGATGACGGACTGGCGCATTGTCGAAAAAGGCGAAGGCGACGCCCCGACTCTGGTCGAGCCGGAGCGGACCTATTTCCTGGAGCCGGGCGATGCCTACTATTACGAAGTAGGCGCCGTGCACTCTCCCAAGCGCGATGAACCGACCAGGCTGCTGCGCATCGAGGGCGCGAATCTGGACCATATCGAGCGCTCGAACATCCAGGCGAAATAGTTGATGTTTGATTGGAGCATTTTGCGGACCGGGCAGATGCCTCAAACCTATTGCATCACCCCGGCGCAGGCCGGGGTCCAGTAACAGTTCCAGCGGCGATTCTCTGTGCCCATATCTGGATTCCGGCTTCCGCCGGAATGACGGCGTGTGAGGGTTTATGGAATCCAACTCAAGGCGCGGGGACTATCGCGAACGCGCCGCGCTCCTGCTCATCGAGTTGACCGATGAGCCCCACTTCCCAGGCGAGATAGGCCCGTGCGGCGGCCGCATCGCCCTGATTGCGGCCGTGGGTGTGGAAAATGAAATCGATGCAGTCCGCGTCGCCCGGTTCATCGGGCGTCGCGGCCATCTCCAGCCCCGCCGCCTTCCAGTCGCTCAGGCCGCCCTCGAGCAACCCGGCGATCTGGGCGCCGGCCTCCTCAAGGTCGAGTGCCGCCAGCGCCGCGATAGCGGCATCGTCCGCGACCAGCACGACGGGATGCCGGCTATCCTCAACCACTGAATTCAGCTTTGGCCGGATCGACCACACCGCTCCCGCAATATGGGACCGGCGGTAACTCATGCCCGACCGCAGATCGATAACATGCACGCCGCCGCCTTTCATCAGCCCCGCCAACTCACCAGGCGCGATGGGTTTCAGTTTTCCTGAATCCACTGCTGGCCCGGTTGCCGGCAACTCAAACCCCGCGAGAGAGGCGACGCCGCCTTCAAGCACATGCGCCTCATGGCCAAGCTGGCGCAGCCAGCTGGCAATCATGGGCGCGCGCACGCCGTCATCGTCCACCAGGACCAGCCGGGCGTTTTTCACACCCACCCAACGGTCGGTCGCCTGAACAAGCTGGCCGCCGGGCGCATGTACGCTCCCGGCAACGCCATCGGCGGCGAATTCCTCATGCGTGCGCACATCGAAAATGTAAGTGTTCCGGGTCTCTTCGGCGAGCCATTCGGTCAGTTGTCCGGGCGCGACAAAAGAAGCCCCGCGCGCCTCCGCCAGCTCCGTTACTCGTTTTCGCAATCCGTTCAGATCGGCTCGCGCGGCCTCGGCCGGATAGCGGCGCGACGCCCCGCGTTCATTCTCAAATCCGGCCAGGAACCACCCTTGCGTGCCGTTCTCAAGGGCGGCCACCGGGTTTTCGATCCCAAGATCGATCAATGTCTGCGCACCGATGATGGAGCGCGTGCGCCCGGCGCAGCAGACAATTATCCGGGTTTCCGGATCAGGGGCAATGTCGGCTATGCGCAGGGCCAGCTCGCCATTCGGGCAGCAGATGCCGCCCGGCACATTCAGCTTTTCGTATTCGGCAAACGGCCGCCCGTCGACGAGGACGAAATCCTCACCCGATTCACGCATCGACTGAAACTGGTCGCAGGTAATGCGGGGCGTATCGCATTCATGCTCGATCAGCTCGCCAAAGGTTTTGCTTGGCACATTGACCCCGGCATAAAGCGTGTAGCCCGCCGCCTCCCAGGCCGCCGCGCCTCCGTGCAGAATATGGACATTCGCGTATCCAGCCGCCTCGGCGCGCAAGGACGCCCGCTCGGCAACGCCATCGCCCTCATCGTAAAGAACAAGCCGGGTCCGCCTGTTGGGGACGAGGGCCGGCAGACCCAACTCGAACCGGCTGTAGGGCAGCGGAACCGCGAAGAACAGATGCCGCGCGCCATACTGCCCGGGTTCGCGCACATCGAGCAACGCGATCTCGGCGCCTTCGGAGAGCCAGGCCTTCAGGGTTGCCGCATCGATATGTTTCGTCATAGCGCTGTTATCCTCTAGTTACAGAGCTGAAATGTGCCTTGCACGGGCCGGTGCATGACTATTCTTCGCCATCATTTTTCTTGCCCTGATAGTCTTCCCCCGGGATCCATTTTGGATACTCGGCCCCGCATTTATGGCAGAAATTCGCCTTCACGAGCCGGAAGTGATAGCCATAAAGCTGACGGCAATTGGGGCATTTTCTCTTGGCCTGCAAAACCCAGCCGATGGTGCCCGCCGCCATGATGCCCAGCATCAGCAATGTCTGGATTTGCGGTGTCGCATAGTCGAGAAGCTCAACCAATGCGAGGACAAACAGGCACGCGGCGGCAAAACCATAAACCCGCGTGACCCACTTTTGATAGCGCGCATTTGCAAGCGAGAGTTCGCGGGCGCCGCCCTTGCCACTTTCTTTCTTGCTCCTGTTCCCGCTCATGGCGCGCCCGCGCCCCGGCGCACGGACGTCACCGCACCTTCGGAAGCCTCAATGCGCGAAATCGCCTGCCCCACCGGCTCGATGGCGGTCGCCATGTGATGGGCATTGGCGTGCAGCAACCGGACATCATCCAGCATGACGCCCATATGGCCCTTCCAGAAGATGAGATCGCCACGCATATATGCGCTCTGGTCATGGGAGTCGGGCAACGCCTCCCCCAATGTGGCTTCCTGCATGTCGCTGTCGCGCGGACAGCCGATGCCACAGGCCTGCAGGGAAAGCTGAACGAGGGCGGAGCAATCGACGCCCGCGCTGGTGCGCCCGCCCCACAGATAGGGCGTGCC
>QIGN01000072.1 GCA_003228955.1 Hyphomicrobiales bacterium | reverse complement strand
CGCCGGAGCGCGTGAACTCATCCGTATGGCACACCCCCGTCGCCTTGATTTCAACCAGGACCTCGCCCGCCTTCGGGCCGTCCAGATCGACCTCCGTTATCTCCAGGGGTTTGCCCGCCGCTGTCGCGACCGCCGCGCGTGATTTCATGAATACAGCCTCCCGGTGCGCCAGCCTTGATTTTTGTCCGCACCAAGTCTGCCAATGTCCCGGCCAAATGGTTCCGTATAAGAAAGAAAGGGTCTAGTGCGTATTATTCCGGTAAAAGTCGAGGAGGGCGCAACGGATAGCGCTGGAAAGCCCGCATGTGCCGCGTCTGGCGTCGATAGCGGCAATGGCATCCGGAACAGAGTGGCCCTGCGCATTCGCCATATCCTTCAGAGCATCCCAGAAATCGTCTTCCAGGGAAATACTGGTGCGGTGGCCGGTGATGGTCAGGGATCGCTTTTTAGGCTTGTGCGCCATGGAATCCTTAAATTTCAGCCGCTGGGTCCGATCATGTCCTGGGGGCGGACCACGCGGTCGAAATCCTCGCCGCTCACATAACCCAGCCGCAATGCTTCTTCTCGCAAGGTCGTGCCATTCTTGTGCGCGGCCTTGGCAATTTCGGTCGCCTTGTCATAGCCGATCTCCGGCGCCAGCGCCGTGACCAGCATGAGCGAGCGCTCCATCAGATCGGCAATGCGCTCAAGGTCCGGCTCAATGCCGACCACGCAGTTGTCGGTGAAACTGACGCTCGCGTCGGCCAGCAGCCGGATTGATTGCAGGACGCTGTAAACAATAACCGGCTTGAAGACGTTCAGCTCGAAATGGCCCTGGCTTCCGGCGATGGTGCAAGTGGTGTGATTGCCCATCACCTGTGTGCAGACCATGGTCAGGGCCTCGCACTGGGTCGGGTTGACCTTGCCCGGCATGATCGAGGAGCCCGGTTCGTTTTCCGGCAGTTTCAGCTCACCAAGCCCCGAGCGCGGGCCGGACCCCAGAAAACGGATATCGTTGGCGATCTTGAACAGGGAGACGGCAACTGTATTCAGCGCACCGGATATCTCCACCATGGCGTCATGTGTGCCGAGCGCCTCGAATTTATTGGGCGCGCTTACAAAGGGCAATTTTGTAAAACTGGCGACTTCTTCGGCGAATTTGTCCGCGAACTCCGGCTTGGCGTTGAGCCCCGTGCCGACGGCGGTTCCGCCCTGGGCGAGTTCGTATATGGCCGGCAGTGTCTGTTCAATGCGGCGGATGCCGTTATCGACCATTGTGGTATAGCCGGAAAATTCCTGTCCCAATGTCACCGGCGTTGCGTCCTGGGTATGGGTGCGCCCGATCTTGATGATATCAGCCCAGGCCTGCGCTTTGTCGTTCAGCGCATTGCGCAGTTTTTGCAGCGCGGGAAGAAGTGCGTGTACCGCCTGCTCGCCGGTGGCGATATGCATGGCCGTCGGAAAGGTGTCATTGGAGGATTGAGACTGGTTTACGTGATCGTTCGGGTGGACGGGGTCCTTCGATCCGATGGCGCCGCCGAGGATTTCAATCGCCCGGTTCGCAACCACCTCATTGGCATTCATGTTGGACTGGGTGCCGGATCCGGTTTGCCACACGACAAGCGGAAAATGATCGTCAAGCTTGCCTTCGGCGATTTCCAGCGCTGCCGCGGCAATTGCCCTGGCGAGCTTCGCTTCGATATTGTCGAGCGCGAGGTTTGTGTTAACGGCGCAGTATTTGACGACTCCCAGGGCGCGTATAAGCGGGGGCGGCAGGGTTTCGCTGCCGATTTTGAAATTGCGAAGTGATCGTTGTGTCTGGGCGCCCCAATATCTGTCGATTGGCACCTCAAGGGGTCCGAAGGAGTCGGTTTCGGTTCGTGTCTTGCTCATATCCCGGATCCTCATTGCCACCTGACGCCTGTGTAGCGCAAGGCGCGGCCCGATTGAAGGGCGCTGTCGGGAATATCGGGAAAAGAAGCGGACGGACGGGCGGGGTTCCGGGCCGGAGGATTATTTTTTGCGAAATGCGTCGAGTTCGACCACTTTGTCCGCCGGACCGCCGGGCAGGGCATTGTCCACATCCGCATGGGCGACGGACGAGGCGGTGTCGCTGGAGCTTCCGCCTGTCGCGTCGGCGACCGCCGGCAGTCCCGCCGGATCATCGCTCTGGCCAACGACGCCGGGCAGATTTGCACCCGTGCGATCCTCATCATTGGCCGCGCCATGGCCGCCAAATTGCAACCCGAACTGGACGCTCGGATCGTAAAAGGCCTTGATTGCGGCAAAGGGAACAATCAGCCGTTCGGGCACATTGTTGAAGGAAAGCTTGACGTCGAAGCGCTCGGGAGAAATTTCCAGGTCCCAGAACTGGTGCTGAAGGACGATGGTCATCTCATCGGGGTATTGTTCTTTCAATCGATCGGACACCGAGACACCTGGCCCGTGGGTATCGAAAGCGATGTAAAGATGATGTTCGCCGGGGAGCCCCGTTTTCGCGATTTGCTCCAGAACCGCACGCACGACACCGCGCAGCGCGTCCTGCGTCATGACATCGTATCTGATCTGATCCTCGGCCATTGCCCTCTTTTAACTCAATTTACTCAAGGACCGAACCCTAACTGGCACAGGGCGGGATTTATTCCCGTCGAAAATCAAGTGGAGGGCTTCTGTTGCCCGGTGCCCTCCGAAACCGCGCCTGACCTTGCGAAAGGTCAGGACTTAATTTTCGAGACTGTCAAACTGCTTACGCAGCCAAACGAGCCTCCGCATAGTTGTCGTTTGCAACTATAAAACGGCCCGATAACGGCGGAACCATGCCGGGCAAAAGCGCGCTCTTTACACCCTCGTCGATCCTATTTCGCCCCCATCAGATGCCGCTTTGAAACTCGCTCAGACCTTGAGCGGCATTTGGTGGAGGCGCCGGGTACCGCCCCCGGGTCCGAATGGTTTATTACAACGGCCATTTATCGCCATAGCCGATCGAAACCGGCAACTCTTATATATGCCCATAAGAGGGCAAAAAAAAGGTTGAGATGCGTTTGGCCGGCAATTACGCGCTATTTGCCGCGTTTGGCGCCGCTCTTCTCTGACCCGTTCTTGCGTGTCGCCATGCGGACGAACACCGGAGATGAGTTCAGCAGAAAGTTGAAGCTGGCGCGCCCCTTGTCCACCACTTCGGGGCGAATGGCCATGCGCGCGAGAGTGACCACGATCAGCGTGCCATGCACCGCACTGGTATAGGTAAAGAAGGCCGGTGCGCCAAATCTGTCGAGAACGAGGGAGGCGATGAGGGGCCCGAATGTCGCGCCCAGGGCAAAGAAGAAGATCATGCCCGCCGCGACAAGCACGAATTGGCCGGGCTCCGCCTGGTCATTGGCGTGGGCGATGGACAGCGAGTAAAGCGGCAGCGCGAACGCACCGAAAATGAATGATCCGGTATAGATCAGAACCTGGTTTCCCGGCTCGGCGGTGGAGAGCAGCAGGCCCGCGAGCATGGCGCCGAGCGTTACGCCCATGATCATCTTGCGCCGGTCGAACCGGTCGGACAGATATCCAAGCGGAAACTGAAGCGCCGCGCCGCCGACGATCCCGGCACTCATGAACAGGGCCACCCCGGCGGTGTCCAGGCCCATCTCATCGGCATAGAGCGGGCCAATCAGGCGGAAGGCGGAGTTGGTCAGCCCCAGCGTCAGACACCCGGCGCAGGCCAGCGGGGAGATATTCCAGACCGTGCGCAAATCGAAGCTGAAAGCTTCGGGCGGCTTCGGGCTTGAGCGGTCGCCAAGTGAAATCGGCACCAGCGAAAATGCAAACAGGATGGCAATAATGGCGAACAGCTCGAATCCCAGGGCGCCGAAGGCGGGGAGCAGGAATTGTGCCCCGGCGTTGGCCGTCATATCTACAATGCGGTAGATACTCAGGATTTGCGCCCGGTCGGCATTTTTCGAACTCGCCGCGAGCCAGCTCTCCATGACCGTAAAAAGACCCGCAAAGCAGAAGCCGGTGGCAAAACGCATCACCAGCCACACAGTGCTGTCGACCATCAGCACCAGCATCAGGGTTGCGGCCGATGCGATCGCGGCCAGCGCGGCGAAGACGCGGATATGGCCGACCCGCCGGATCAAATGCGGCGTGGCGAGGCAGGACAGTGCAAAGCCCGCGAAGTAAGCCGTTCCCATCAATCCGATAAGCGCCGGATCAAAGCCCTCGATATTGGCGCGAAGCGTAATGAGGGTGCCCTGGATGCCGTTGCCCGCAAGCAGAATTCCGGCGGCAGTCAGGAGCGGGATAAGCTGGCCATAGCCGGACATGGAGAAATCTTTTCGGTCGCGCCTGTCTGGATAAAGTGTGCTGCGCGGATACAGCAATTCACGGGATCGGTATACCGGTCAAGTGCGCAGGGCTGGTGTGCATGCCGGGAATAGCTTGCTGGGTCGCTCCGCCCGTCAGGCGACCCGGTCTCCAGGCTCTTTCCCGGCAAAGAAGGCATCGAGATTGTCCAGGGCGCGAAAGCCCATGGCATCGCGGGTTTCCGCCGTCGCCGAGCCGATATGGGGCAGCAGGAACGTGTTGGGCAATTCCCTGTAGCGCGGGTCGATGACGGGCTCGTTGTTGTAGACGTCGAGCCCGGCGGCGGCGGGCTTTCCCGCTTTCAGGCCCGCGATCAGGGCATCGTCGTCCACCAGAGTGCCGCGCGCCGCATTGACGACGATGGCGCCTTCGGGCAGCAGCGCGATGCGCGCCGCGTTCAGCATGCCCTTCGTTGAAGGCAGGTTCGGCGCATTGAGCGAAAGAAAATCGCAATGGGGCAGCATGTCTTCCAGTGTCTCGTAATAAAGCGCACCGGCTTCGTCGCTCTGACGCCTCGGGTTGTGATAGATGATTTTCATGCCGAACCCGCGCGCGCGTTCCGCCACCACCTTGCCGACCCGGCCCAGTCCGACGATGCCGAGGGTCTTGCCGGTCACCTGGGTGCCGACCATGAAGGCCGGGCTCCAGTCCTTCCAGGCGGCCGTGCGCACGAGTTTTTCACCCTCCCCGGCACGCCGCGCCGCGCCCAGAATGAGCAGCATGACAATTTCGGCTGTTGCGTCGTTCAGCACACCCGGCGTGTTGGTGACCACGATGCCGGCCTTTTTCGCGGCCCCGGTATCCACATGGTCGTAACCGACGGAGAAATTGGCGATGATTTTCACGGATTTCGGCAGGCGCTCGAATATATCCGCATCGAAATGCTCGGTGTGACAGGGCATGATTGCATCGGCGCCCTCGGCGCGCTTCAGCAATTCATCGCGTTCATAAAGCGCATCATCCAGATTGAGGCGGGCGTCATAGTCGCGCAGCAGCCGCGCTTCGACGGCCTGGGGAAGTTTACGGGTGACGAGGACGACGGATTTGCTCATGGGTCTTGATACCAGTTTTCATTGACAGTTTGAATTGCGGATCGGGTGTCTGTGTCGCCGGCGCCTCCGGCGCGTTTACAGATAATAAAGGGTTAACGCCCACACTTATCGCTCCAGTGGATCCACTGGAGCGGGCCAAAGGATTTGGACCTGCCGGGCGGGATCCCGCCCCCATGCAAGAGGGGCAGACATAGGGAGGAGAACGGACAGACCGCAGAAAGGAGTATTCTTATGTGGAAAGCAGTTCTCGTTCTCTTCATGACTTCGAATGCCCAGCCTGTCTCCATGATGGTGGGGGAGTTTCCGGAAATCTTCCTGAGCAAGGCGAAGTGTCAGGCCTTTGTGGCCGAGGCGCACGGTGACATTGCCGGGACGGTGTCGGCGTTCACCGCACTCGTTAATACCGACATCAAGGTGCTGCATTCCGAAATGAGTTGCCTGGAAAACAACGACGGCGAGCCCGTCTAGAATTCTCGCCTTGGCGGAGAATCGGTTTATTCTCTGCCCATGCAGCAATATCTCGATCTCATGGCGCATGTTCGCCAAAACGGTGTGCGCAAGGATGACCGCACGGGCACCGGCACGCTGTCCGTGTTCGGCTATCAGATGCGCTTTGATCTCAGTGCCGGGTTTCCCCTGCTCACCACCAAGAAACTGCATCTCAAATCCATCCTTCACGAGCTTTTGTGGTTCCTGACCGGCGACACCAATACCGCCTATCTGAAGACACACGGCATTTCCATCTGGGATGAGTGGGCGGACGGGACAGGCGACCTCGGGCCTGTTTACGGGCGCCAATGGCGCTCCTGGCCGGCATCGGACGGCAGCCACATCGATCAGATCACGAAAATCGTCGAGGCGCTGAAGTCGGATCCCGATTCGCGCCGGCATATCGTCTCGGCGTGGAATGTCGCGGAACTGGATGACATGGCGCTGAGCCCCTGCCACTGCCTGTTTCAGTTCTGGGTGGCGGACGGGCGCTTGTCGTGCCAGCTCTATCAGCGTTCGGCCGATGTTTTTCTGGGCGTACCCTTCAATATTGCTTCCTACGCCCTGCTGACATTGATGGTGGCGCAGGTGACCGGGCTGAAGCCCGGCGATTTCGTCCACACCTTCGGCGACGCGCATCTCTATCTCAATCATCTGGAACAGGCGGATTTGCAGTTAACCCGCGAACCGCGCGCCCTGCCGCAAATGAAAATCAACCCGGATGTGCGCTCGCTGTTCGATTTTGCCTATGACGATTTCACGCTTCAAGGCTATGACCCGCAACCGCATATCAAGGCGAAGGTGGCGGTTTAGATGCCGGGAAAGGATGTGCGGATCGCGCTTGTGGCTGCGGTGGCCGAAAATGGCGTCATCGGCAGGCAGGGCCGTCTCGCCTGGCATCTGTCGTCGGATCTGAAATTCTTCCGCAAGGTGACCATGAACAAGCCTCTCATAATGGGCCGCAAAACATTTGAATCCATTGGCAAGCCTCTGGATGGCCGCGACAACATCGTCATAACCCGGAATACGGCATATGAGGCGCCGGGTATATTCACCGCGGTTAGCCTTGAAGAGGCGCTTGAACTGGCTCACGAAAAGGCGGGCGCGCGCAGCGCGGATGAAATCGCGGTCATCGGCGGCGCGCAAATCTATGAGCTGGCGCTGCCACGGGCGGACCGTATTTATTTGACGGAAATACATGCCAGCCCGAATGGGGATACCTGGTTCCCCGAACTGGATAAGGCGCAATGGAGGGAAACCTCGCGCGAACGCTTTGCCGCCGGTCCCGGAGACAGCGCCGGCTACAGCTTTGTCGTGCTTGAGCGCACCCGCTAGTGCGCATCACCGATAAAGCCTGTCCCCGCGAAGGCGGGGATGGAAACCGGTTACCGGAAAAATGATCCGATTGAGTGCGGACCCTAGTTCCCGGAATCCGCGAAGGGGTCGAACCGGTCCCTCGGGCGTCGGGCGGGTTGAGGCGCAACAACCGGGGCCGCGACAGGCGCCTGCTCTTGCGGCGGCGGTGCGCCAGCATTGGCGCCACCGCCCGGCACCGGAAGCAGGGCTGGCGGCGGCACGGTACCGGGCGCCGCGGTTCTCGGCAGCGCCGGGGCGCCAGGTGACGCCGGCGGCGTCACGGACTGCAACCAAGGCAATTCGCCGGATGGTTCCGGCCTTATGCCGGGTGGCGCCGGTTTTTTCACGACTGGCCGCTGGGGCTTTCTTGCTGGCAAGGGCGCCGCGCGCGGCAACTTGACGTCCCGCGGCACCGCGGCAATGGCGGGTATGGGTTTTTCGGCGGGCGCGGCGGGTGGTGTGATCGCCGGCGGGGCCGGGGCTGGAGCCGGCGGCGCGGACATCTGCTTGCGTTCAGGCAAAGGCGGTACAGGTCCGGTCGAAGCAACAGCCGCCGCGGGTTTTGGCGGGTCCGGCTTTTTCACCTTTGGAACCGCCGGGGCCTGCGCGGTTGCTTTGGGGGTTACGGTTTCAGGTTTTTTAGGGGTTTTCCGACCGGATACGTCGAGCTTCTCAAGCCGCTCGACATCCTTTTCCATTTTCCGGATGGTGACGTACCGGGCGAGCCCGGTGGTATCTATTTTGGGCTTGATCCTGCCAAGTTCTCCAACCGGTCCGGTGAATACAAGCGAGACCCGGGGCCTCTTGCCCCTCTCCGCTCCTTCAGCCGCTTGCAACACCCATTCACTGTCCAGTTGAAGCGATGACAGTTGCAGATAGGTGGCAATGGTCGCCCGCCCGTCCGCGTCGCTCAGTGCCAGCTTGTCGAATTCCAGCACGCCATTGCGAATATTGAACGGCGCCGCGATTTGCGAAAAAGACATCTCGGAATTCTTCAGAAAACTGGCGATACGCGCTCCCAGCTCCGTTTCATCCACGCCATCCTGGCCTTTCTCATCCCTTGCCGAACCAGCGGCCGCGCGCCCCGCGCCGAGTGAAAAGCCATTGATTTTCCCCGCTCCCAGATCGAGTTGGCCAAGGCCAGTCAGGCCGGCCACGAGGCCGCGCGGTGTAAGGCCCTCGCCGTTCACCGATATTGAAATATCGGCGGGCGCCGTCACGATGGCATTCCCCGCGTCCGTTTGCACGAGCCGCTCAAGCCGCAATCCTTTTGCCTCGGCTTTCGCTTCCAATGTCATTCCCGCACCGCGCGTCGCCAATTTTCCACTGGCATTGAACGATCCGCCCTTGAGGTTGCCTTCGAGCCGCGAGACCTGGAGCGCGCCGCCCGAAAGCGCGGCCTGCATCCGTGCATTTTCCAGAACCAGCCCGCCTGTCAGATTCAGGCGTTCCGATTCAAGCGAGAATTTGCCGTCGCTCCGCGCAAGAAATTGGGCGTTGAATGGAACGTCGGGCCAGTACCCGTCGCCGCGCGTCACACCGCGGATGGCATTCCGTCCGGTTGCATTCTGACTGCCGCCGCCGCCCCGCCATGCAATCACCGGCGCAAGCAACTGAGGCAGCGCGGCGTCATTTGCCACAATTTGCGCATCGAACGAGGGCCGCTTACCGGACAGATCAAACTCCGCCCGGCCGGTAAAGGCCGTGCCGCCCAGCTCGCCCCGCAGCGCGTCAAACCGGTAAACGCCCGCCGAAACCTCGACATCCGCGGAGACACTGGCGGACTCTGTCCCGTGACCCGGCGCCAGATCAACACCCAGTAGCGACAGCCCCGCCGCCGTATTCGGTGCGGAAAGCGATGTTGTGCCGGAAAATGAATTGCCCTGTGCGGTAACAACAAGGGCGCCCTGCGTGGTCCAGTTCATTCCGCCGGCATTCAGCCGGGCGGCCGTTTGCAGACCTGAACCGGCGATACCACTCACCTCCAACGACACGGTTCCTTCGCCTGGCTCGAACAGGGCCATGTGGCTCTGCCGCAGATTCGGCCTCAATTGTTGCAGCAATTCGCCACCCGACGCATTCTTCAAACTGCCCTGAAGTAAAATGCGTCCCTGTTTCCAGTCCGCAAGCGCACCTTCAAAATCCATTTTTACGAGCAGATCGCTTTTTCCCAGAGACCCTTCCATCTGCATATCGAGGCCGTTGCTGCCCGGTGCGGCGGAGCGTATCGCAGTGGTCAGGACGACAGGCGTCAACGCTGCCAGCTGCTCCGGTGAATTTTTGACAAAATCCGTTATTTCCAGAAACTCGGCCAGTGCGGTGATGCCTTTTCCGGTATCCACCTGCACAGCCAGTGTCAGATTGCCATTTGGCTTTTCACCCAGTCCCGTCAGCCGGCCACCGGCCTGAAGGTTGACGCCGATCCCTGTTGCCAGTTGGAGCCGGCGGATGTCGACCACGCCATCGTAAACGCTAAATTCCGCATCGAGCGCACTCTCCCCCAGGCCGGGAAAAGAAACCGCCGCGATGCTGACATCCGCTTTGACGCGCATCTTTCCGAGTCGTGCCGGGGGAGCCTGTGTCTTGACGCCAGCGCCGCCTTTCGCACTGTCGCCAGAAACAAAAAGCCCCCAAAGCGCCTTCGGTGAGGCATTTGAGCCGAGCACCCTGGCCAAATCCAGACGGTCGCTTTTCAAAGTTAACGCGACCTCGCTCTCCGCACCGCCGCGATAGCTGAACGCACCCTTGAACGCCGATCCGAACAGATTGCCCCCTCCTTCTTCCAGAGAGAACCGGCCCGGCGCCGCGGAAATCTTGCCCTTGAGGGCGAATTCGCCTTGCTGCGCGGCCACACCCTGTCCGGCCGCGACACCGGCCCATTTCGTGAGCCGGGAAAGCGAGTTGCCCGTCACCGAGACCGGACCGGAGAAAACCGGCCCACTCTCGCCGCTGGCAAGCACACCTGAGAGCCTTAACTTGTTCCTGCCGGGCAGGTTCGCGGAAAGTCTGGAGACCTCCAGTTTTCCGTCAGCGGCCAACAGGGTAAGCTGTACGCCGGTAACCAGATCACCCGCGAGAACCGCCTGATCCAGAAAGAGCCGGAGCGAACCCTCCCGGACTTCCGATACCCGGCGCAGAATATTGTCCACCAGACCGGCCACCGCGGTGTTCAACCGGGAGGGCGATTCTCCATCAGGCACAATCCAGGAATCCAAATCCACCCAGCGCGAGGAAAATGTCCCGTCCACCACCAGACCGTCACTGAACTTCACATCAAGCAGACCGCGCACAGTCTGCGGTTTGCCGTTCTTGGTTACGGACAGTTCCGATTCTATGAATTGAGCGCCGAAAAAATCCGCGAAAACCTCGGACTTGAATTCGAATGGCGCATTACGCTGTGTCTCTTGAAGCTCTATCTCACTTTTGGTGATCTCGAGCTGCTCGGCCAGGCGTCCCTGGAACGTGCCCTTGAATACAGGTATGAGCCCCAATCCCCTGACGGCGCCATCGATTGAGTAGATCTCCCTGGTTTCAGGATTGCGGAGGCTTACCTTCAGGTTGAACTGCCCATTTCCCTCCTCGCGGCGGCCGGTTGCAAAACGCAATTCCTGGCGCTTATCCCCGCGCGTGAATTGACCGTTGAATTTATAAGGCCCCTGGAGCGAACGCGCCGTCAACTCACCGTCGAGTTTGTCGATGACAAAATCCGGTTCGGTTCTTCCACGCCATAAATTGACGATTCCGCCGCTGATCTCGACCGAATTGAGCGCCACATCCTTAGGGATGAACGGCAGATCGGCGGCCTCTCCTCCGATATCGGCCCAATTTCCCGAGCCATCCTTGGCGATCCGGAGATTCAGCACCGGCTGGTCTATTTCCACCGAACGCGCTTCGATCGTACCGCGCAGCAGCGGCGGCACCGAAAGCCAGACCGTAAATGAACGGGCGGCTGCAAAGGGTGTATCGAACCCGCCCTTGGCATCAGCCACATTGACCGTCTCGAACCGAAGAACGGGCGCGGGAAACAGCGATAGCGACACGTCTCCCGCCACATCGACGCTTCGCCCGACCAGCTTTGACGCCTGGGCCTCGAATACATCGCGATAGTCGTTCCAGTCGATAAAAAGCGGAGCCGCGAACAGCGCACCCAGAACCAGCGCCAGAAGGCCGGACAGAAAGAGCAGAATGGAATTCATCGCAAAGCATCCTCCCCGAACGCGTCAATGTATCGCCGGGGCATTTTGGGCCTCATCCGAATACCGGACATATTTAGATAACATACTCGCATCAAAACATAGATTCCCGCGCGTAACCTAGACCACCTTGCCGGGATTAAAAATATTGTGAGGATCGAGAGTCTTTTTTATGGCACGCATCACCTCGACACCCGGACCATGCTCCGCTTCCATGTATTTTTTCTTGCCGGTTCCCACGCCATGTTCGCCGGTACAGGTCCCGTCCATGGCCAGCGCGCGTGCGACAAGCCTGTCCAGAAAACCATGCGCGGCCTTGACTTCCTGCTCGTTGTCCATATCAACCAGCGGCAGAACATGAAAGTTTCCATCTCCGATATGGCCGACAATCGGCGCCACCATTCCCAATTCGGCAATGTCCGCCTGTGTTTCAATCACACATTCCGCCAGACGCGAAATCGGCACGCAGACATCCGTCGCGATGGCCTCCGCGCCGGGCCGGTAGGTGCGCGCCGCCCAGTAAGCGTCGTGCCGGGCCGCCCACAGGGCATTCCGGTCTTCGGCATGTTCAGCCCACTGATAGTCCCCGCCTCCGTTCTCCGAGACAATTCCGGCAAATGTATCCACCTGCTCGCGCGCCGACGCGGGCGTTCCGTGGAACTCGACAAAGAGCGTTGGCGCGGGGCGAAGATCAAGTTTCGAATGCGCATTGCACGCCTTGATCTGGACCGCGTCCAGCAATTCGACGCGGGCCAGTCCAAGGCCAAGCTGAATGGCGGCAATCGTCGCGTCGCATGCGCCCTGGATGGTGTCGAAAGTGCAAACGGCCGACAGGACGGTTTCAGGAATTCCATACAGCCGCAGGGTCAACTCGGTGATGATGCCGAGTGTTCCCTCGGACCCGATGAGAAGGCGGGTCAGGTCGTAGCCCGCCGATGATTTGCGCGCACGCCGCGCGGTGCGCACGACTGAACCGTCGGCCATCACCGCCGTCAGATTGAGAACGACGTCGCCCATGGTGCCGTACCGGACCGCATTGGTGCCCGACGCCCGGGTCGCCGCCATGCCGCCAAGGGTCGCGTCCGCGCCCGGATCAACGGGGAAAAACAGTCCTGTATCGCGCAGGTGCTCGTTGAGTTTCCCGCGGGTCACCCCAGCCTCGACAACACAATCGAGATCCTCGTGATGAACGGCCAAAATCTTGTTCATCCGTGACAAATCGAGCGAGAGACCACCATGCGGCGCATTCAGATGCCCCTCAAGCGAGGTGCCCGCGCCGAAGGGGATAATCGGCACGGCATGCGCGGCGCAAAGATTGACGATGTCAACGATCTCTCGCGTGGCCTGCGGGAAAGCGACCGCGTCGGGCGGCTGGTTTGGCAGCCAGGTGAGCGTGCTGCCATGCTGTTCGCGTATCGCCCTCCCTGTTGAAATCCGGTCGCCCAGGCGCGCGCGCAATGCGTCGATAACCGTCCTGATCGTATGACCTTCGGACTGTTCGGCGATCACTGCCGCCATATGACTTGCCTCCAGAACCTCATTCCTCGTCTATACTCCGGTTCACTCTAGCAAATTGAAGGGCTTGGCCGAAAGGGAGCGGACGCTTAACCTCACACACCGAGTCGGGCTGTATCGCTGCTTGCCCGTCTCGCATTGGAGCCACTGCTCGCTCACGGGAAAGATTGAAACATGGCCAGCGCGGCAAACCCAGGCAGCAAAAACAGGCCGCAGGGTCCCGCGCCCGGAACGCCGCCGGGTGAGAACAAGTCCGGCATAGCACGATCAATTGACTGGCTGCTGCATCTTGTCACGGACAGCATGATCCCGAATGTGCGGGAATTTCTCGGCGAACGCCAGCCCCTGGTATGGGTCATCGCGCTGGCCATCGGCATCGGCGCCGCTTATTTCGCGATTCTGTTCCGCACGCTCATCGGGCTGGTTCAACTCCCCTGGCTTGGCACATCGGATGAGAATGTGGTTTCAGCCGCTCTCAATTTACCCTGGTGGGTCATATTGCTGGCGCCTGCCCTTGGCGGCCTCGCCGTCGGGCTTTTCCTGCAATATCTGATGCCGGGACGGCGCGCCAGGGGCGTTGCCGATGTAATCGAGGCGCGCGCCCTGCTGGGATGCCGTATCCCGGCGCGTGAAGGTCTGAGCAGCGCCCTAATCTCCGCCGTATCGCTTGGCGCGGGCGCCAGCGCGGGACGCGAGGGCCCGGTGGTGCATCTTGGCGCCACGCTTGCCTCGGTGCTGGTGGATCTGTTCAAACTTTCCCACGCGGCGCGGCGCACATTGCTAGCATGCGGTGTCGCGGCCGCGGTTTCGGCCTCCTTCAATGCACCCATCGCAGGCGTGCTGTTCGCCCTTGAAGTGATCCTCGGCCACTACGCCATACGCGCCTTTGTTCCGATCGTCATATCGAGCGTCGCCGCCACGGTGATCGCACGAATTCACCTCGGCGATTTTCCGGCCTTTATTATTCCCCAATACCAGATCACTTCCTATTGGGAGTTTCCAGCTTTTGCCCTGCTGGGGCTGACCTGCGCGGCCGTGGCCATCGCATTTCAGTTCACTGTCGCCGCGGGCAGCCGTGTAGCCGAATCCGTCGATGTCCCCTTGTGGACCCGGCCGGTGATCGGCGGGCTGATGATCGGGGGGATCGCTATCTGGTTCCCGCAGATCCTGGGCGTCGGATACGACTCCACCGATGCCGCACTGAAGCATCAGTTCCCGCTCACTCTGCTGCTGGTGCTGCTGGTGTTGAAAACAGTTGCCACGGCAATCACCCTGGCGAGCCGGTTTGGCGGCGGGGTGTTTTCGCCCTCGCTTTACCTCGGCGCAATGACCGGAGGCGCCTTCGGGATCATAGCCGCGAGTTTTTTTCCTGAATTCGCATCCAGTCACGGCCTGTATGCGATTATCGGCATGGGCGCGGTGGCGGCCGCCGTGCTCGGCGCGCCGATATCGACAACGCTGATCGTGTTCGAGCTGACCGGCGGCTATGAAATGACCATTGCCCTGCTATTGGCGATCTCGATTTCGACCGGGCTTACGCAAGCCGTCCACGGGCAGAGCTTCTTTCATTACCAGTTATCGACCCGCGGCATTTTTCTGAAAGACGGCCCGCACAAGCATATTGCGCGCTCCTTAAAGGTCAGCGACTTCATGAAACCGGTCGAGGAGTATCTGTCCGGGTCCCTGAAAGACTTTGAAGAGGAAGCCGCCTGGCTGACCCCGGACGACACGGTGGAAGCGGCGCTGAGGGCTTTCGACCGGACCGGGCATCTGCGCCTGCCGGTGGTGGAAAGCAGCGACACCAGCAAGCTGATCGGATGGGTGGAGCATCTTGATGCACTCAATTGCTTCAATGAGGCGTTGATCGAGGCCAGCGAGGAAGCACATAAATAGGTTCCCTTCAGCCATCGGGGTACCCGCACGCCGCGCTATGTTGTAGTTCTGTTCTCATGCAAAAGAATCACGCGCAAAATACCGCCCGCCTCTCCGAGGGCGACCCTCCGGCAAGCCCTGATGCTGGCCTGTCCCTCTCCGAGCGGGCCATGGGCCGGCCCGTCTATCTGGACGCCCTGAACGCGGAACAGCGCGAAGCCGTCACTGAACTCGATGGCCCGGTGCTCGTGCTTGCCGGGGCCGGCACCGGCAAAACCCGTGTTCTCACGACCCGCATCGCGCATATTCTTGGCTCGGGGCGCGCGCGGCCCGGTGAAATTCTCGCCGTCACCTTTACCAACAAGGCGGCGCGCGAAATGAAAAACCGTATCGGCGCGCTGATCGGCGGGCAGGTGGAAGGAATGCCGTGGCTTGGGACATTCCACGCCATCTGCGTGCGCATCCTGCGCCGGCACGCGGAGCTTGTGGACCTCACTTCGAGTTTCACCATCCTCGATACGGACGACCAGATCAGGCTGCTGAAACAGCTTCTCGAAGCGGAAAAGATCGATGAGAAGCGCTGGCCCGCGCGCCAGCTGGCCGGCCATATCGACAACTGGAAAAACCGGGGACTGCTGCCCGCCAAGGTCCAGGAGGGCGAATCCTTCGTGTTCGCGGACGGGCGCGGCGCCAAACTCTATGCGCAATATCAAAGACGCCTGAAAGAACTGAATGCGGCCGACTTCGGCGATCTGCTGCTGGAATGCCTGCGCCTCTTCCAGGAAAACACCTCCGTCCTGTCCGAATATCAGAGCCGCCTTCGCTACATGCTGGTGGACGAATATCAGGACACCAATGTGGCGCAGTATCTGTGGCTCCGCCTGCTGGCGCAGGGCGGCGGAAATGTGTGCTGCGTGGGCGATGACGATCAGTCGATCTATGGCTGGCGCGGCGCGGAGGTCGGCAACATCCTGCGCTTTGAGCGCGATTTCCCCGGCGCCAAGGTCATAAGGCTGGAACAGAATTACCGCTCCACCGGGCATATCCTCGCCGCCGCCTCCGCCCTTATTGCCCACAATCGCGACCGCCTCGGCAAGACCCTGCACACGCAAGAGAGTGACGGCGAGAAGGTCACGCTTCAGGGATGCTGGGACGATGAGGAAGAGGCCCGGTGCGCCGGCGAGGAAATCGAACAGCTTCAGCGACAGGGACACGCCCTCAACGAGATCGCCATTCTGGTCCGGGCGTCCTTTCAGATGCGCGCCTTTGAAGACCGGTTCGTTACGCTTGGCCTCGATTACCGGGTGATCGGCGGCCCGCGGTTTTACGAACGCATGGAAATCCGCGACGCCACCGCCTATTTCGAGGCGACGCTGAACCCCGTCAACGATCTCAAATTCGAGCGCATCGTCAATACGCCGCGCCGGGGCCTGGGCGAAGCGACGCTCGCCCTCCTGCATTCCTACGCCCGGGCGAAGTCCATTCCGCTGATGCAGGCAACGCGCACTCTGGTAGAGACCGAGGAGCTTAAACCGGCGCAACGCCGCACCCTCACCGACCTGCTGGCCCAGTTCGACCGCTGGCGAGCCATGGCCGACACGATGCCCCATACGGAACTGGCGGAACTCATCCTTGATGAGTCCGGCTACACCGCCATGTGGCAGAACGACAAGTCTCCAAAGGCCGCAAGCCGGCTCGACAATCTTAAAGAGCTGATCCGGGTGATGGAGGAATATGACTCCCTTGCCGGGTTCCTTGAGCATGTGTCTCTCGTCATGGACCGCGATGGCGATGAAAGCGCGGACATGATCAACCTGATGACCTTGCACAGCGCCAAGGGTCTGGAATTCGACACCGTATTCCTGGCCGGGTGGGAAGACGGGCTGTTCCCGCATCAGCGCTCGCTGGACGAGTCCGGTTCGGCGGGTCTGGAAGAAGAGCGGCGGCTGGCCCATGTGGGTCTGACCCGTGCACGGGTTCGGGCAAAAATCAGTTTTGCCAGGAACCGGCGCACACACGGGCAATGGCAACAGGCCATCCCCTCGCGCTTCATCGACGAGCTGCCGGAGACGGCGGTGGAGGTGCGCGAAGCCGCCAGCCAGCATGGCGGCTATGGCGCAAGCCGCTTCGACTCAGGTGAGACCGCCTTTTCGGGCAATTATGGAACGCCGGGCTGGCAGCGCGCCCGGGCGCGGAAAACCGCCGGAAATTCAACAGGCGCGCCGCCAATGCTGGAGGGCGACTACCGGCTGATCGCATCGGATACCGCGCAAAGCTCAGGGTTTAAGGTGGGCGAGCGCATCTTCCACCAGAAATTCGGCTATGGGTGATCACCCGCATCGACGGCAACAAGCTCAGTGTCGACTTCGAGAAGGCGGGCAGGAAAAAGGTCGTCGATAGCTTCGTCGAGAAGCATTAGACTTATGATGAAAAAGCGCTCTGTGCTTCGATAGGGGAAGATAAAGCATGTCAGTCGAACTTGTTCTCACAATACTGTCCCGCGACCAGCCGGGCGTCGTTGAAACGCTGGCCGACACTGTAACCGCCCATTCAGGT
>QIGN01000186.1 GCA_003228955.1 Hyphomicrobiales bacterium | reverse complement strand
AGGCCGCCGGACTTGCCCCCGCCCTTGAGCATACAAGCCTGCAATTCGATACCTTTGCCGACATCGACCGGGGTTACCATCCCCGGCACGGCCTGCTGGACGGGCGCTGCAACTTCCGCCCCGCGGGCAGAGTGCTTATGCAGCGCTTCGGCCCCGCCGCGCCGTAGTCCCTTCAGTCGAATTCCGGGGTCACGCCGGGGGGCACGGAAAAACCGAGATCGCCGCGCTCGATGACTGCCGCGCGCCCGCCGCTTTCCTTGAGCAGTTTCTTTTGCGCACCCTTGGCTTCGGCATCAATGGCGTGCGGGTCGCAGATCTCAAACAGCTCGCCCTTCAGCTCTTCCAGAATTGGTTTTGCGTTGGCGTCCCCGGCCAGATCGTTCAGCTCTTCGGGGTCCTCTTCAAGGTCGAAGAGTTGCGGCGGATAACTGGCGTAATAGATGAGTTTGTAGTGGCCCTTGCGGATCATGTAGGCCGCCGTCTTGGAGCCCATGGCGTGATATTCGGAAAATACCGCGCGGGTCTTCTCCTCCCCGGCGATCAGCCGCATCACATCGGTGCCCGGATGGTCTGGCGTGACGGTTTCAGGCGAGGCCTCGCCGGTGCATTCCATGAAGAAGGGATAGAGGTCGAGCAGATTTGTTGGCGTGTCCACCGTGACGCCGGCGGGAATATCGGGGCCGGTCATGATGAGCGGGACGCCGACCGATTCCTCCAGCATGGTGGATTTCCCCCAAAGCCCCCGGGCGCCCAGATTGTCGCCATGATCGGAGGTGTAGACGACGCGCGTGTCGCCGGCGCGGCCCGCCTCGCCGAGCGCCTGAAGGACGTTGCCGATATTGTGGTCGAGAAAGCTGCACAGGCCGAGATATCCCGCTTGCGCCCGCTTCACCATATCCGCGTTTTCAAAGAAATCGTCATAGGCGAAGGAGGCGCGGTAGTCCTCGAGATAGGGATGCAGCGGCTTGTCGCGCATCGCGTAAAGTTTGGGCTCCGGCAGGTCCTGGTCGTAATAGGGATAGAAATATTCCGGCGGCGCGGTGAGCGGGAAATGCGGGCACACGAATGACACGAACAGTATCCAGGGCTTGCCGGTATGTTTGCCCGCCTCCTCGCGCAGCCAGACCTGCGCGCGCGCGGCGATCTCCCGGTCATAGGTGGTGTAGATGGACTCGCCGGGCCCGGCCATGCGGGCCATCTTGTAGGCGCCGGCGCGTCTGGGCATATCCTCGTCGCGCACAAGGCCGAGCAGGTCTCCATCGCCATCGATGATATGCATGCCGATCTGCTCTTCGGAAAACCCGTTGTCATCGTCGCTGGAGTGGAAATGGAGCTTTCCTATCGAGACGGTCTGGTGCCCCCGCTCGCGTAACAAAGAGTGCCAGCTCGGCAATGACCCGTCGAACGGCATGGCATTGTCCCACAGCCCTATCTGATGCACATATTTGCCCGTGGCGAAGGCCGCGCGGGCCGGGACGCAAACTGGGCACGGCGTATAGGCGGCCTCGAAGCGCGCGCCTTCGCGCGACATCCGATCGAGATTGGGGGTTTTGACAATGTCATGCCCGTAGCACCCGGCCAGCCGCCGGTTATGCTGATCGGACATGATGATGAGCAGATTGGTCGCGCGCGTGGACATTACCGGAATATGTAGATCGGGCTCGACCAGGCCTGATTGCCATCTTCCTGGGTGACCCGGACATAGAGCGGATTGTCGCCCTTGCCGCGCAGCAAGATGTCCTGCTCAACGCTCATCTGAACGTGAGGGTTGTCGTCGGGCAGGCGGAACAGGCGCAGCTTGCGCCCCAGTTTACCCGCATCGAACACCAAATCCTCGAACCCGATGCTCCCGATATCGATCCTTTCGCTCACGACAGGGGTTTGAATATCGATGCTTCCGCTCATGCCCTCCTCAAGCCAGGCATCGAAGCCGCCGAAATTTCCGGTCGTCAGAGCCTTCCATTGCAGTGCGCTGTCGCTTGCCTGCTCGAGCGTCTTGTCGGCGTTGAAGAAGTTGATCGGGGCAGCCCTGACAATCCTGTTGCCGGAAATTTCGGCCGCTCCGTCCCAGATGACCTCGCGGAAACGGCCCCGGTATTCCGCCCCCTCCCAGACAACGCGTATCCGGTTTCCAAGATCGTTTTCAGCGTAGGGCCTGTGCGTGGCGAGATGCTCAAGGCCATTGAAAATATCCACCCGCTCGATTGGCGCGGACCCGGTCACATTGATCTTGAGCACCGCGCCGCCCGAAGGCAGCTGCACGATATCGCCCATCATGGCGTCGCGCGCGGGCCGCCCCTGCGCATCCCCGAGCGCGGGATCGTCATGATAAAGCTGACCCTCCGCCTCGAAATGCGCTCTCACGTCGAGGATCATGCGGTTGCCGGTGGTCCCGTAATGGCGCCGCTTGCGGTAGCAGTCGAAAATTGCCGCCCGCGTCAACTCCGATGTAAGGAAACAGGTGAGCCCGCCAATGGCGCCGAATTTTGAACTCCCGGGATAGCTGGCGCCGGGCCGCCCCTTGTGGCCGTCGGAATTACAGACGACGCCCATGCGGTACCCCATCTCAAGGGCGTCGTGCAAAATCCACTCGAAAGTTCCCCAGGAGGAATGCACCTCGACGGCGGTCTCCACCCGCCCGTCATGGGCCACTTTCACATCCGCGTAGCGGCCCCCGCAATGGGCGAGACACACCGCGTTCTCGCCATTTTCAATGAGCGTCTCGAACAGCTCTTTCGCGGTGCCGCAGTCGGTGCCGGCATCGGAGTGATCGTTGATGAGCGCGTGCGACGAGCGGTAGATCGGCCTGTCCTCGGTCATATAGAAGACGTTCCGGTCGCCGCCCAGAAACGTGTTCCCCGACCATTCATAACCAGGCAGAGTGACGAAACGCCCCGGCTCGTTGAATTCGGCAATGATTTCGTTCAACTCCGCCCAGAATTCCCTGGTGATCTGAAAATCGTTGCCCTGATGGCCGGTCACATCGACAAAGGCCTTGTTCCGCGCGAACTCCATATATTGACGGGCGCTGCCCGTGCCGATGGTCTCCTCGCTCTGGCCGTGCACATCGCCCCAGAAATGCAGCAACTGGCCGTCTTCGGGTTCAACAATATGGATGGGGTTGCATTCCGCCAGTACGGCGCCGGCGTCATCAAGCACTTCGATGCGGTAGGTTCCGGGCGTCCTGGCCTTGAGCCCCTCCACAATCTGCGCGAACTCGCCCGGAGCAAACGATACCGCTTCGGGCAAACCGGGCAGGGGCGGCGTGCTGCGCAATCGCACGCTTGCGCTGACCTTGTCGCTCGGATTGCCCCATTTGTCTTCGGCCTTGAGGGACAAACGGAAGGGCTGTCCCGCCGGGTGGGTTGTGGGGGCAACGGCGCGCCAGGTTTCGGGTGGGCCGGGCACGATTGAAATTTCCGGCTGGTCGGGGACCGGGACATAGGTGTAGGTGGCTATGGCGTCGACAAGAACGCGGAACTCGAAGGTATCCTCGCAGAAGGTTTGCAGCCGCATTCCCGGAGAACCGCCGCTCTTCTCGCCATACACGATCGTGATGGTGTCGCCTTCCTTCATGAAGCCGTTGACGATCTTGATATAGAGGGTTCTGTCCCAGGGCCGCACATTACCCTTGGGGTCGTAGCGCAACTCAAGCTTGGCGTTGTTGCTGGCGGTGACGGTGGTGTATCCGGGCGCCCCGGGGTCGTCGAACTGGGGGTTCGTCTGATCCGACGCGAAGCGCGACACGACCTTGAGGCTGCCGCTGTCGTCGATGCCGTAAAAGCCCGCCGTGTAAACAAGCGTGAAGGTCGCCCACGAGCCGGCCTCAATCGGCCCCGATGGTTCTATGGTCGCGGTTCCCGAGAGATCCGGCGATATATTTCCTGAAATATTTCCCAGGAACTGGTTCTGGCTTCCCTCCAATTCATTCTCTCCTAAATTCGCCGGCCTGGCTCAGCAACACACAGTCCCGCCGGACGATGCGATTTGCCGCCGCCCCCGCGAAAACGCAACTCGTCCGGATATGCGGCGCTCAGGCTGCTACGGCCTGGCACAGTGCCGCGCCCTTGATGGTCGTGCGGTGCATGGTCCGCTCATATTTTGAAACATCATATTGCGTTGCGCAGTGCATGGTGCAGCGGTTGTCCCACATTACGATGTCACCGGGGCTCCACTTGTGGGCATGGATGAATTGCGGCTGCACGCAGTGCGCGTAAAGCCGCGCCAGCAGGGCTTCGCTCTCGTCCGCTGCCAGGCCCTTGACCGCGACCGTGAAACCTTCATTGACGAACAGAGCCTTGCGGCCTGAGTCCGGATGCTTCAGCACAATCGGATGCTCCACGTCCCGCCACCCGGCGAGCTGCTCCGCCGTCGGCGCCGAGCGCTTCCCCCCTTCCGCCATCTTCATATAACGGTGGCGGTAATTGTGGATTGCCATGCGCCCCTCGATGAGTTTCTTCGTTTCATCGTCCAGCGCCTCGTATGCGGCGTACATGTCCGTGTAGAGCGTATCGCCGCCATCGGGAGGGACGGTGAGGCCGTGCAGTATCGAGCCCATCGGCGGTTCCGCCTCATAGGTCATGTCCGAGTGCCAGTAGGCGCCGCCGTTATCGAGCGGTTTTACGCCGCCGCGCCCGCGATTTGACAGCACAAGAATTTCGGGGTGGGCCGGGAGAAGCCAGTCCTTTACCGAGTGGTCCTGCAATTCGCCGAAGTGGCGGGTGAAAGCAATATGCTGCTCCTCGGTGATGCTCTGGCCGCGCAGGACCAGGATTGAATGGTCCCACCAGGCTTGCCGGATTGCCGCAACCGTTTCCGCATCCAGTGGCCGGGACAGATCGACGCCCTCGACTTCCGCGACAAATGTCTTGCCAATTTCCCTGACCGAAATTGCCATGATACTCCCCTATCGCTGCATGCCCCACCGGTTGACCGTGCGGATTTCAATATTCCGGAACACGACATTTTCCACCACGATGCCGAACAGGATCACCATGAACAGACCGGCGAAAACACCGTCGGTATCGATGTTCTGGCTGGATTCGAAGATGTACCAGCCAAGCCCGCCGCTGCCCGAAGACGCGCCGAAGACCAGCTCGGCGCCAATCAGCGTGCGCCAGGCGAAGGCCCAGCCGATTTTCATGCCGGCGAGGATCGATGGCAGCGCGGCGGGGAAAAGTATTTTCAGGACATAGAAAATGCCCTTCAGGCCGTAATTGCGCCCGATCATCCGCAGGGTGTGACTGACATTCTCGAACCCGCTATGGGTCGAGAGCGCGACCGCCCACAATACGGAATGGATTAGAACGAAAACCAGGCTTGGGGTTCCCAGTCCGAACCACAGCATCGCCAATGGCAGAAGCGCGATCGCGGGCAGCGGATTGAACATGGCTGTCGCCATGGCGATGAAATCGCTGCCGAAGCGGTTGGCCGTGGCCCAGAGGATGAGAATAGCGGCGAGGGCCAGGCCGGCCGAGTAGCCGATGAGCAGCACTTTCACCGAAAACCAGACCTTGTAGATCAGATCGCCATAGAACAGGGCGTTGAAGAGCGTCGTAAGGGAGACCAGAAAGCTCGGCAGCATCAGGGGCTCCACGTCGAGCCCGACGGTGTAGGCCTGCCAGGCCGAAACCAGTCCAAGCAGAATGACGACCTTGCGGACGCCGTTGATATTCCAGATGCGCTCAACCAGGGAAAGCTTGCGCGCAACGTCGCCGGTCTTCGCCTGCGCAATATCGGAAATCTCATATTCGGGACGAATGACAAGCTCGGGAATCGAGCTCTTTCGGTTGGCTGATCGGGTGCTCATCGTGCCTGCATCCCCCACCTGCGAACGGTCCGGTTCTCAATTGCGTTGAAGATGACATTCTCGACGAATACGCCGACCAGAATGACCGTGAACAGACCCGCGAACACATGCGCGATCTGCAGGTCCATCTGGTTTGCAAATATGAACCAGCCAAGACCGCCGGAGGCGCCTTCACTTGTGTCGGAAATCGATCCGCCAAAGACCAGCTCCGCGGCGATCAGCGTGCGCCATGCATAGGCCCAGCCGATTTTCAGGCCCATCAGGATTTGCGGGAAAGCGGCGGGAATCAGAAGTTTCGCAACATAGACCAGCCCGCGCAGGCCGTAGTTCTGCCCGACCATGCGCTGTGTCTCGCTGACACTCATGAAACCCACATGGGCATTGAGCGCCACCGGCCAGATTACCGAATGCAGCAGCGTGAAGATAATGGCGTCGGCGCCGAGCCCGAACCACAGCAAAGCCAGCGGGAGCAGGGCGATGGCGGGGAGCGGATTGAGCATTGCGGTGAGCGTGCTCAGAATATCATTGCCGAACCGGGTCATTGTCGCCGCCGTCGTCAGCAAGGTCGCGATCGCCAGGCCGATCGCGTAACCCGTCACCAAAACGGTCATCGAGTTCCACACCATGGCCAGCAGCTGCTCGCTCACGACCGCCAGGTACAAAGCCTCGGCGGTCGCGGAGAATTTGGGAAGAATGAGTTCGGAGACCCCGCTGAAGCGCGTGTACAGCTCCCACGCCGCGATCACAAGCACCAGGATCGACAGCTTGCGGACGGAATTCATATCCGAAATGCGCTCAAACAGCGTCAGCTTGCGGGCGACATCGCCGGTTTCGGCTTTGCCTATATCCGCTGCTTCAAACTCCGAACGGACCAGGACATTGGGCATTGTACTCATTACCCGCGCGCCCCCGGCTGGACATCTTCTTCAAGAATTCTGTCGGCAAAAAGCATGTCGTGGATGTGCTGCTGCACTTTTGCAAATTTCTTGTCTCCGACATTGTCGTGGTTGAGATGATGTGCGTTCAACTCCGCCTTGACCTGTCCTGGATGTGGCGACATGACAAGGATACGGCTGCCGACGATCAATGCCTCTTCAATGGAATGGGTGACAAAAAGAACCGTGAAATGCGTGTCTTCCCACAGTTGCAGAAGTTCTTTCTGCATCTGCAGGCGGGTCAGCGCATCGAGGGCGGCGAAGGGCTCATCCATGAGCAGAACGTCGGGTTCCATCGCCATGCCGCGCGCAATCGCCACGCGCTGCTTCATGCCGCCCGACAGCATATGCGGGAACGTATCCTCAAAGCCGGTCAGCTTGACCTTGGTGATATACTCCATGGCAATTTCTTCCGCCTCGGCGGCGGTATCGGTCTTGCCGCCATTGTGAAGCGCGAAAATGATGTTCTGCTTGACCGTTTTCCAGGGCAGAAGCTGGTCGAACTCCTGAAACACCATGACCCGGTCGGGGCCGGGCTCGGAAATTTCACGGCCCTTGAGACGAATGGCCCCCTCCACCGGCTTCATATAGCCGGCGATGCCCTTGAGCAGGGTCGACTTGCCGCAGCCCGAAGGGCCAAGCAGCACGAATCTGTCGGCCGGGTAAACATCGAACCCGACACGATAGGTCGCCGTGATCAGATGCTCCTTGGTCTTGTACTGGAGCGTGACCCCGTCGACATTCAAAATAGGCTGGGTTGTGTCGGCGGCGGGCTTTATGCCCGCCGCACTTCCATTGCGTTTAGCCATCGATCAGCTGCCGTCCTGATCGTAGTTGTTTTCCCAGTAATAGTCCTTCCAGCTCGCCGGCAAATTCTTGATGGAGCCGATCGAGTTCATGAACTTGGCAAACTTCATCGTACCTTCCGGCTTCTGCGAGTAGAGTATCTCGTCCGGATTGCCGACCATCTTCTCGATGTCCGCAAGTTCCAGCTTGGACTTCGTGAAGCGCTTGTACAGGGCGGCGGCGTCTTTCTTGTTGGCGTTGATCCATTTGATGGCTTCGCCGTAGGACGTGTAGACGCATTTGTACAATTTGGGATTGGCTTTCTTCCATTCTTCCTTGTTGTACATTGCCACCGTTGAGTGACGCCCGCCCAGCACATCATAAGATGTGAGAACGGTACGGACCTTGCCACTTTGCAACTCCTGGAACGAGGTCGGCAGAGTCGCGAAATGGCTCTTCACGGACTGACCGCCAGCCAGCAGGGCAGCGACGGCTGTCGGATGCTTCATCGACACTGTCAGGGGGTCGAGCTTGAACGCCTCCTTGGCGCCCCATTTCTTTTTGGCCGCCATTTGCAGGACAACCGCCTGAATCGAGACCTTGACCGAAGGCAATGCGATCTTGTGGTCTTTAAGCCCCACATAATCTTCGATATTCTTGACCCGCGGATCGATGGTGTTCAACTTGAGCGGCATTGCCGAAAGCGTCGTCATGGCCCGGACATTCAGCCGGCCCTTGGTCTTGTCCCAGAGTTTGAGAAGCGGGCCGATGCCGCCGGCCGCAAAATCCACATTGCCGGACAACAGGGCCTGGTTGACGGCCGCGCCGCCGCTGAAGCGATGCATGGTGACCTTGATGTCCCCAAGACCTGCTTTCGAGGCGCAGGCCTGGACCATCTTTTTGTCGACCACCACATGCATGGGGAGATAAAGAAGCCCGAATTGCTGGGCAAATCTCACCTGGTTGGCCTCCTGCGCAAAGGCGGTTGCCGGCATCGAAGCGCCGGCGATCGCGAGGATTGCCGCACCTGCGGCAATTTTGCGAACGGGGTTTTTCTTGAACGTTTTCGTCACTTGGGTTTCCTCCCTTTTCTACTCTTCTGCACTGCACTAATGGATTGGCCCGATATTATTGTTTTGGACCGGTATTGTATTCATTTCGCATGGTTGTCTGCGTTTGGATGTTCCTCCACCTCACTCGGCCGCCGCCGCCAGGGCGCTTGGGCCGGTGACGCTGAGGCCAACACGCAGGGCTTCCGTCTCCCAGATATGTTCGGGCATCACATTCGCCAGATTCACGTCGGGACCGAATTCTGAAATCAGGAATTTCTTGAGGTCGTAGACATCGCAATTATGCGTGCCGGGCACCCAGGGTCCGATCAACTCGAAGATGATCCGGCTTGTGTCCATTCCGTTGCGCAGTTCAGACAGCAAACGCCGGTTGGGCTCACCCTTGATCAGCAATTCCGCGCCCTCCACCAGCACCACGTCCGCCCCGGCGTCAAAACATTCATTCGCCTGGGCAATAAGCTGCGCGGCGCTCGTCTCGTCGCTCTTCGACCCGACTTCGCCGTGGACTTCAAGACCGCAATCTACCGCGGTACGGATGAGTGTGCGCCGCGCGTCTCCCTCAAGAGGCACGACATTGTCGGAAACTTCTATTGCGTCGAAACCGAGCCTTTTGGCTTCCTCGAAAAATGGTTGCGCGGCCGCCAGCCCCTGACTGGAATAAACATACTCAAGAAACTGGCCGCCGATGAACGTATGTACATTGTTCTGCCTGTAGAGGTCGATTTTGCCCCTGAGATATTCTTCGCTGTAGAGCCGGGAGGTGCCGACCACGAATTTCGCCAGGTCCACGCTCGGCGCCAGCAATTCGAGCCAGTCGCGCTGCTGCCCCAGGGGCAGGCCCCAATCCATCATCATGGTCAGTCCGCTTTTGCGCGGCTTTTCCCGGCTGCGCGCTGACGTCAGCGGCACCATCGCGAAAGGTTCTTTTGCAGAAATCATCGCCATTAATCCAGCTTCTCCGAAAGCTCGATGGGCAGGTGGCCGGGGGGGAGAAAAACCTTCTGGTAGGTCGCGGGGGCATCGCGGTAGGAGCGCCCAAGAATTTGCCAGAATGTGCCGTAGCTGCCCTCGGCAAGCCCCAGCCTGCCGCATACATCGGGGGCAAGCTGTTCGCACTGAATCCGATGCTCGAAGCGCAAGGTGGGCATGGAGTAGCTCTTGTTGAGGAATTCGCGCAATGTCAGTCCGCTCAACTCCTCGTATGAGCGCTCGAGCAGAGAGCCATATCGCTCGAATGGCAGATAATACCGTGTGAACCCCTTGAACCGGTCGGCCACGTTCAGGATGCGCTCAATCCTTACAAATGAGTCTCCCGAATTCAGGAATTCCCTCCACGGCGGTTCGAGGCCTTCGGTCTCCGCGCGCACCTGCGTAATCGACAATACATGCAGATAGATGGGCAGAAGCGGTTGGCCGACATCCGATCTGAATCGGAAATGCAGCAGATCGCGTTTTGCGACCTTCTCCTCGTCGGCCTGATCGGCTTGCAGGGTTGCACCGGCGACAAAAGTGCCCATTCCGGCGCGCCTGAAGAGGACGCCCTGTTCGACAAGTGCGTTCATCGCCTTCTGGATCGTGCCCAGAGAGACGGGCAGGGTGTCCATCAGGTCTCTTTCGCCGGGTATCCTTGAGCCCGGTGTGAATTCGCCGGATTCGATTGCGTCCAGCATGGCATTGGACAGGCGAAGATATTTGGGAACTCTTTCCATGCCAAAGGCCGACGACTGCGAGAACCGCTGGGCAATGGAAGCTGTATTGAGGGTTTCACTCACGCTTGCGCGTCCTCCCGGCCCCCGTTGTCTTTGCCGGCTCTTGATGGCCGTGTGAACGGAGAAATAATCCCTAAATCTATAAAGCTATATAGCTTTAAAGGTTCACCCGGTCAATGTGGACGCGGTGTTTTCACTCGGCGCCGTTCTCTTTCAGCGCTATTTTTTCTCGATGATTGTCAGTGTTCCGGCCGCCGGATTAACTTCCACAATGTCGCCGGTCGTAACCGCGCGGGTGACATCGCGTTCGAACCGGTCGAGCAGCGGCAGGTCCGCATAGGCCGCCCCTTGCGCCATAATCGGATTTGCAAAGTTCAGCACCAGCGCCTTGGGTCCCATATCGCGGGACATCATCTCTTTCAGCATCCAGGCGGACGCGACGCCCCCCTTCGCGGCGTTGAGGATGAGGATTTTACCGACATAGCTTTTGCCATGCAGCTTGTGCTGGGGGCGAGAGAATTTTCCCTTCAGCCGGTCCAGATCGTAGCGGGCGCTGAAATTATCTGCTGCGACCAAAGCCTCGCCGGTGACCGTCTGCCCGATCCCCCGGTGGCCGTTGAGAACACCCTCTCCTCTTTGCCCGGTCATCGCACCAGCCTGCCCTGAATGGCGGATTCAACGCAGCGCTCCAGGGGCGCAAGCACCGGCTCATATCCGTAGCCGCCGATGATATTGACCAGCTTTGCCGAGTTGGTAGCCAAGCGCTTCCATCCCTTTGCCTCGCCGATCTCACGCGCGCACATCTGATAAAAGCAGACCCCCTGGAGCAGCATTCCGCCGGCCCCTTCAATCTTCGCCGTCACGCCCATGCGGTCGGCTGCCGATTTCACCTCCGGGGAGACCGTGGCGATCAGCGCGACTTTTTCATTGATGTGCCGGCCATCGAGCAAATCCGCGACCTCGCTGATTTCCATCAATGACAATTGGGGCGCGGCAAACACAACCACATCGACAACGTCATCGTCCGGCCAGTAGGCGTCGATAAACGCCTCTATGTCACGGGCGCTGATCGCCGCCATCGTTTCGGGGTCATCGATCAGCGCAACATTCCCGTCAAACGCCTCGGGCGTAACGCCAACCATATGAAACAGGGCCGTCGACCCGTAGCTGGCCAGAGCCGCGCCGAAATGTTTCAGCTCATCGGATGTCGGGTGCCGGTGCGGGGCGGCAAGCTCGAGTACCGGCACATCCCAATAGGATTCCATGTGCCGCCCGACGACACCGCCCAGAGCGCCCCATTCGGCAAAATCGCGCGGGGCATGATCCACTTTGAATATCTTGGCGCCCTTGCGGCATTCATCGAGATGAAATCCGTAGCGCGGCGCCCGCCCCGTCAGCGCCGAGGCCAGCGCGGAAGGGCCACCCTGGAAATTCGTGCGCGCGCCCTGCACGGAGTTGGCGTAGATCGACGAGCCGGTATCGCCGAACGCAAGATGTTCGCCCAGAACCGGCGGCATGATCGTCTGATAGTTGATGCAGGTGTCGGTCATCATGACGCCCAGCGCGCGAAAGGCGTCGATGGTCCGGCGCTCCAGATCGGCCTGGCCTTCGCTCTGGCCCAGCGCTTTATAATGTTCAAAATCAATCCCGCGCGGATCGGTGACCGTTGGCACCTTGACCGAACGCTCCTCCAACGGGTAACCCGCCAGCTTCTCCAGGAACAACACCCCATCCTCGCCCAGCGATTCCGTATCCGCCATCAGATGAACCTGGGCGACCTCGACACAATCTTCGGCATCGAAGAAATCGCCGACTTTGACGATCTGCTCCATGGCGAACCGGCGCGGCCAGCCATATTTGCCGCTCAGCATGTCCTGTTCATGTTTGCTCAACCGCATTGGCGTCCCCAATCTCTCCCGTGCGAACCCATACCACCCGCCCGGTCAGGCGCGCAAATACGCAGGAGCGCTCGTGAGGGAGTTCATTGCCGGACTAGCCTTTCCGGACAAGGGCGGCGGAGCGGTGACTGGAATAGGGCCTATGATTTTCCAGCCCCTGCATGGTGACGGTTCCGCCGCGCAGCGTGTATTCGCGGGCGAAATCATGCAGCCGCTCGTGAACCGTATGGTCGATAAACCCGGCCTCGCTGAAATCGATAGCCACGTTTTTACCCTCTGGAATTGTATCGAGCTTGCCGCGAATATTCATGAAGGAGTGGAACCCGGCGGCGCTGTTCAGTTTGAACAGGACGTTGTCGCCGCTCTGGTCAACCGACGTTCTGGCCGTGAACAGGCGGCTTACGGGAACACCGCGCGCGATGTTGGTCGCCATTGCCAGTGCCGTTCCAAAAAAGACACCCGCCAGTATATCCACAAACGCCACGATGAGCGCCGTGGCCGCCATGAAAATGAACTCTTCCCCGCCGATGTGCAGCACTTGGGCGAATTGCTTGGGATGAGCCAGGCGAAAGCCGATGAAAACCAGCATCCCGGCCAGCGCGGCCACCGGAATCAGATTCAGCACCCCGGGGATCGCCAGAACGAAGACCAGCAGGAACGTTCCGTGGAAGAAATTCGACCAGCGCGTCCTGGCTCCGTTCATGATGTTTGCGGCGCTGCGCACCACTTCGGCAATCATCGGCAGCCCGCCAAGCCCCGCGGACACCAGATTACCGGCGCCCTTGCCAATGAACTCCCTGTCCATGTCGGACTGGCGGTTCCAGGGGTCCTGCTTGTCGATCGCCGACGCCGTCAGCAGGGACTCCAGGCTGGCCACGAACAGGAAGATGAAAATGTATTTGATGGAAACGAACGTGAAGATCCTGGAGAAATCCGGAAATTTGAGCGCCGCGAAGAAGTCCAGTGGAACCTCCAGAAGGAATTTCCTGTCGACATTGTATGCAGACGCGATCACCAGACCGAGAACCGCCAATACCAGCGGTGCCGGAATAAAGCGGCCCACGACCTTGGGCAGCATGGGCCAGATCGCCATGATGAGAAGGGCCAGCGCGCCGATTGTCGCGATAATTCTGCTTTCCATATTTGCGATGGAGTAGGGAATGGCTGTTATCAGTCCCAGCATACCCCCGGCGCTTTTGACGACCTCGGACCCGTCCATTCCGACCATCACATGGAACATCTTGAGCATGATGATTATTCCGATCCCGGCCAGCATGCCGTGGGTCACGGAAAGATTGAAAAAATTGGTCAGCTTGCCAGCCTTGAGGAACCCCAGAACAATCTGGATGGCGCCAACGACCACCACAACGGCGGTGGTGTACTGAAAGCCTTTTACCGGGTCGCCTTCGCCGAGCTCCGCGACCGAACCCAGCACAATTACGATAAGCCCGGCGGCCGGCCCGTTAATCGTCAGGTGGGACCCGCTCAGGAACCCGGCCAGCATCCCGCCGACAATACCGGCGATGATGCCGGCAATGGGCGGCGCGTTGGAGGCAATGGCGATGCCCAGGCACAATGGCAGCGCGATCAGGGAGAGGACGAACCCCGACATAAGGTCGCTCTTCCAGTTCTGGGCGAGACCGGGCAGCCAGTCCCTGGGCACCGGCCCGGCACCGGCAACCGCACCGGAAGATGGTTCATTGGACATAAATTTCCCCTCGGAACATTGTACAGCGCCGCCGCCGCCAGCATAACCGGATGCGACTGATATCACCTCTGCCTGTCCAAATGTGACGCAATGCGCAATCGGCGCGCCCGCGAATGTGAATGCGCCCGCCTCCGTGCCTTGACTCCGGGGAGGGTTTCAAATTAGAACAAAACAGGAACTTTATGGGCGGATCAGGGCGTGCAAACAGAAGAAAAAGGAAATTCTGAGGCCCTCGCATTCGCGAAAGGGCATTCTGAACCGGTTGGCGCGGATGGGAGGAAGATTGAGCATTTTCTCAACCGCGGATTTCATGAATGTCTTGGCGAGGGGCCAGGAGACCATACGGCGGCTCTGGCCTTCGCCCTGTCCTGCGCGGGGTTAGGGCAGCGGGAGAAAGAAAAGCCGGTTCTGTATTGCGCGCATTCGGGCGAGCGTCAGGAAACCGGCGCGCTCCATGCGCCGGGGGCCATGCTCCAGGGGGTTGGTCTTGACCGGCTGCTTTGCGTGCGGGCGGCCCGCGAGAGGGACCTTTACTGGGTGGCCGAGCAGGGCCTCTCCTGCTCAGGAGTTGCCGCGATCATACTGTCTCTGGGGGCGTATGAGCGGCTTTATGATTTCACTATCTCGCGCCGTTTGAAGCTGCGCGCGGAAAGGGCCGGCATCCCGCTTTTCATGATCCGCCACTGGCGGCGGGGCGGGGCAAGCGCGGCCACCGCGCGCTGGCGCATCTCTTCCCGGCCCGGCGCGCCCGCGCCTTTTGCCGTTCCGCGAATGCCCCTTGTGAGCACTCCGCGCTTTCGCCTGCGCCTTGAGCGGGGCGTTTTTCTGAAACCACGGAGTTGGGAGTTCGAGTATGACGCGTCGGGCCGTTTCCATCTGGCTTCCGCGCTGGCGCACGGACCGTCTGGCGAATGGGCAAGACCGGGTGACCGCAGAGCTGCATGAGGGGCCGCTGGTTCTCACCCATGCGGGCCAGGGAGGCGACAGGGTCATTGCCGTGAACGCGCCCGCCGAGGCGCAGGGCCTGACCCCCGGCCTGCTGCTGGCCGACGCCCGGGCGATGGAGCCGGAGCTGAAATCGCTTGCCCATGACGCGGACGCCGAAGCGCGGGGGCTGGAGAGTCTGGCGCGCTGGTGCGGGCGGTTTTCGCCCTGGGTGTCTCCCGACCCGCCCGATGGGTTGTGGCTGGATGTCACCGGCACCGCCCATCTGTTTGGCGGCGAGGCGGCGTTTCTCGAAACCCTTGATGCGGCCCTGACGCGCCTCGGGCTGAGCGTCCGTGTCGCCATGGCCGATACCCCCGGGGCGGCCTGGGCGTTTGCGCGCTTCGGGCGCGAACGGGTGAGCTGCATTTCGCCGGGCGCGCAGAAAACGTCTCTTGAGGGCTTGCCCGTGGCGGCTTTGCGTCTTGGCGAGGCGGTCGCCCGCCAGCTTGAACGGCTGGGGCTGAAGCGGATTGGCCAGCTCTATGACATCGCGCCGCTCTCCTTTCGCGCGCGTTTCGGGCGGGAGGTGACGCGCCGGCTCAATCAGGCGCTCGGCGGTGAAAAAGAACCCATCTCACCCATTACTCCCGAGCCGGACTATCAGGCCGCGCTGCGCTTTCCTGAACCCATCGGCCTGCTGAGCGACGTCGATGCGGTGGCCGATATCCTGATCGCCAGGGTGACGGCAAAGCTGGCGGCTCATGGCAAGGGCGCGCGAAAATTTCTCCTCACGCTTTACGGGGCCACCGGGGGCGTCTTCACGGTGGAGGTCAAAACCGCTGCCCTGAGCACCGATGGGAAGCATGTGAAGCGCCTTTTTCAGGAGCGCCTTCGGGTTCTTGAAAACCGCTTCGATGTCAATTTTGGCGCCGATGCCTTTTCCCTGCACGCCTGTGCCATCGAACGGCTGGACCATAGGCAGGGCGACATGGAAAAGGTTTGCGCCGGGCAGGAGGCAATCGATCCGCTGATCGACCGGCTGCGCGCCCGGCTCGGGCGAAACGCCGTTGCCCGGCTCAATCTGCGCGAGAGCCATATTCCCGAACGCGCGGCTTACGCCTCGCGCGGCGGCGCAAGGGTGAAATTGGACGTGCCCGCGCTTGCGCCGCGCCCCCTGCTGCTTCTGCCGCGCCCCGAAGCCATCCGCGCCATCGCCGAGGTGCCCGATTATCCCCCGCACCGTTTCGAGTGGAGAAAAGTCACCTATGAGGTGGCCCGCGCCGAGGGCCCTGAGCGCGTGAGCGCGGAATGGTGGCGCGAGAAGCCGCACGGAGATTTCAGGACGCGGGATTATTTCCGCGTGGAAGCCGGGGCTGGCACGCGCTTCTGGATTTTCCGCCTCGGCCTCAATGAGCGCCGGGAGGCCCCTTGCCAGTGGTTCATGCACGGGCTGTTTCCATGAGCGGTTATGCGGAACTGTCCGCGGCCAGCAATTTCAGTTTTCTGCGCGGCGCCTCGCACCCCGGCGAGATGGTTTCCCAGGCCCATGCGCTGGGGCTCAAAGCCATCGCCATCGCCGACCGCAACAGCCTTGCCGGGATCGTGCGCGGTCATATGCAGGCGAAGAAACTTGGTACTCAGTTTATTCCCGGCGCGAGGCTGGTGCTTCGCGAGGGCCATGAGATTATCTGCCTGCCCACGGACCGGGCGGCCTATGGACGCCTGTGCAAACTGCTCACACGCGGCAACCGCCGCGCGCCCAAGGGGATGTGTCATCTCTGGCTGGATGACATCGCCAGCCATGGCGAGGGGCAGATTTTCATTTTTCTCCCTCGGGTGAGCGATCTGAACGCCGTGAGCGAACCGCTCGCCGCGCTGGGGGCGTATTTTCCCCGCGCGGTGTTTCTCGGCGCGGCCCTGTTGTTCGACGGCGGAGACGCGCGCCGTCTGGCGCGGCTTTCGCGGCTTTCGCAAAAGATAAGCGCGCCGCTGGTGAGCGTCGGCGACTGCCTCTATCACACGCCTGAACGCAAGCCGTTGCAGGATGTGCTCACCTGCATCCGCGAGAAATGCCGGATCGCCGAGGCGGGCTATCGCCTCGGCGCCAATGCGGAACGCCATCTCAAGGGCGGGCCCGAAATTCAGCGCCTCTACAAGGGCTATGAAGACGCGGTGGCGCGGACCCTTGAAATTGCCGCCCGGTGCCGGTTTTCCCTCGATGAACTGGCTTACGAATATCCCGACGAGCCTTACGCGCCCTACGCCTCGCCGCATGAAGCCCTCGCCGCCCATACCTGGGAGGGCGCGGCGGAACGCTATCCCGGCGGCATTCCAGAGAAAATAAAATCTAACCTCGCCCATGAGCTGAAGCTCATCGGCGAGCTTGATTACGCCCGCTATTTTCTCACCGTGTACGAGCCCGCTCACGGGACATTCTGTGTCAGGGGCGCGGGTCGGCGGCCAATTCCGCCGTGTGCTACTGCCTCGGCATCACTTCGGTCGACACCGCCGAAATCGATCTTCTGTTCGAGCGCTTTGTGTCGGCCGAGCGGGGCGAGCCCCCCGACATCGACGTCGATTTCGAGCATGAACGGCGCGAGGAGGTCATCCAGCATATCTACGGCAAATATGGCCGGGACCGCGCCGGCATCGCCGCCACCGTCGTCACCTACCGCGCGCGCAGCGCCGTCCGGGAAGTCGGGCGCGCGCTGGGTTTGTCGGAAGACGCCATCGGCGCGCTGTCGGGCACGGTGTGGGGGTGGTCGCGCAGCGGCGTGAAGGAGGATCATGTGCGCGAGATCGGGCTCGATCCGGGTGACGCAAATCTCGCCCGCGCGCTGGAGCTGACCCGCGAGCTGATCGGTTTTCCCCGTCATCTCAGTCAGCACACCGGAGGCTTTGTCATCACCCGGGGGCGTCTCGATGAAATCATGCCCATCGCCAATGCGGCCATGGCGGAGCGCACATATGTCGAATGGGACAAGGATGATCTCAGCGCCCTTGGAATGCTCAAGATAGATGTGCTGGCCCTTGGCATGTTGAGCTGTATCCGCAAAGGCTTCGATCTGCTCAGGGCCCATTACGATATTGCCCATAGCCTCGCATCGATCCCGCAGGGGGATACGCCGACCTATGACATGATCTGCAAGGCGGACACGCTCGGCGTCTTTCAGATCGAGAGCCGGGCGCAGATGACCATGCTGCCGCGCCTGCGGCCCCGTTGTTTCTACGATCTCGTCATCGAGGTGGCGATCGTGCGTCCGGGGCCGATACAGGGCGATATGGTGCACCCTTACCTGCGCCGCCGGCAGGGGCTGGAGAAGGTCGATTATCCGACCGAGGAATTGCGCGAAGTTCTGGAGAAAACCCTCGGCGTTCCCCTGTTTCAGGAGCAGGCCATGAAGCTCGCCATCGTGGCGGCGGGCTTTACGCCGTCGCAAGCCGATCAGCTGCGCCGGGCCATGGCCACCTTCCGCAAGACCGGCACCATTCAGGACTTCCGCGACAAGCTGGTGAACGGCATGACGGCGCGCGGCTATGAGAAGGATTTCGCCGAGCGCTGCTTCCGCCAGATCGAGGGGTTCGGCGAGTATGGCTTTCCCGAAAGCCATGCGGCGAGTTTCGCCCTGCTGGTTTATGTCTCGAGCTGGATGAAGTGCCACCACCCGGACATATTCGCCTGCGCGCTGCTGAATTCCCAGCCCATGGGCTTTTACGCCCCGGCGCAGATCGTGCGCGATTTTCGCGATCACGGCGGCGAGGCGCGCGCCGCCGACATCAATTCCTCCGCATGGGACTACACCCTTGAGACGCCATCGAAGGAGAGCGGCGCGGGGACCCCCATGCGCGCCCTGCGGCTGGGGTTCCGCCAGATCAGGGGTTTTAAGGAAGAGGACGCGGAGACCATTGCGCGCGCGCGCAAAAAACCCTTCACATCCATCGATGACTTCGCCGCGCGCACGGCATTGTCCGTCGTCGCCCTGAAACGCCTCGCCGACGCGGACGCCTTCCGCTCCATAGGGCTCGACCGCCGCCAGGCGCTGTGGGCCGTGTCGCGCTATCAGGAAATCCAGACGCCGGCGGATATACTGAAGGGCCTGCCCCTGTTCGAGGCGGCGCGCGCAACCCCGCTTGGGCCGGAGCCCGAGGTGCGCCTGCCCGACATGAAAATCGGCGAGCATGTGATAGAGGATTATGCCTCGATCCGCATGTCGTTAAAGGCGCATCCCCTGCAATTGCTGCGCGCGCGCTTCGCGGCGGACGGTTATGTCCAATCCCGCGCTCTTGCGCATCTGCCCGTGGGAGGGCTCGTGAATGTCGCGGGCATCGTCCTGGTGCGCCAGCGCCCCGGCACTGCGAGCGGCGTCATCTTCGCCACCATCGAGGATGAAACAGGCGTCGCCAATATCATCGTCTGGCCGCGCGTTTTCGAGCGCCGCCGCCGCATCGTCATGGCGGCCCGGCTGCTTGGCGTGCGCGGGCGTTTGCAGCGCGAGCAGGGCGTCATCCATGTGGTGGCCGAAGAGCTTTTTGATCTCAGCTCGGGTCTTGCCGATCTCTCCCGTGGAGATGAGGCGCGCGCGCCGCAGCAGGTGCTGCCCAGGGGGCGCAATTTTCATTAGGCCTCCATTGGTCCGGCGCATCCGTGCTGTGTTAAGAATAAAACACACGTATCATTGCCCGGCGGCAGGTTGCGCGGAGAGTCCGGTTGAGGGTGAGTAAAGTACAAATGTTATTGGCGTTGCGGTTACGATTTTTCTCAAGGGCGGTTCTGGCCGCGATGCTTGTCGCGTTCGCGTTTCTGACAGGCGCCGCCGCCGACGAACCCCTCAAGGGGCGGCTTATCATTCTGACGTCGTTTCCCGACGCGATGTTCGACCCCTACAAGCGCGCGTTTCAGGCGAAACACCCCGATCTCACCATTCACATCCTCAACAAGAAAACCTCCGCCGCCATTTCCTATATCCAGGACAAGTCCTCGACCCAGGTGGATCTGGTCTG
Organism: Hyphomicrobiales bacterium; assembly: GCA_003228955.1. Lineage (GTDB taxonomy): Bacteria > Pseudomonadota > Alphaproteobacteria > Rhizobiales > Methyloligellaceae > UBA2767. Next base: position 11,648 of record QIGN01000186.1, on the reverse strand, counting down.
GGCGTCGGCGCCCGACGCTTTTGAGATGCTCAAGCAGTCAGGGCATCTGCGCAAACGCGAAGACGCTGGCGATGATCCGGTCAAACGCGTCGCCGGCTACCCGCTCGATGACCCGGACGGCTATTACACGGGCTTCGCCATTTCGGGTTACGGGGTGATGTGGAACACCGAATATCTCGCGCGCTACAATCTCGCGCCGCCGGCAAACTGGGACGACCTCGCCAGGGCGGACTATGCCGGGCATCTGGCGATCACCGCGCCGTCGCGTTCGGGCACGACTCATCTGATCGTTGAGATCATTCTGCAAAGCAAGGGCTGGCGCGAGGGCTGGAACCTTCTGCTACGCATGAGCGGCAACCTGGCCACGGTTACCGCACGCAGTTTTGGCGTGCGCGACGGCATCAGCGTCGGGCGGTTCGGCACCGGCCCCGTCATCGATTTTTTCGGGTTTTCCTCAATGGCGACCGGCAAGCCCGTCGGCTTCGCCTATCCGGCCGAAACGGTGCTTCTGCCGGCCAATGTGGCGATTGTCGAGGGCGCGCAAAACCTGCCCGCGGCGGCGGCCTTTATCCGCTTTTTAAAATCAGCCGAAGGGCAGCGTATCCTGTTCAAGCCGGAAATAAGCCGCCTGCCGGTCCGCGCCGATGTCTATAAGGACGCCCCCGGCGCCATTCCCAACCCCTTCGACGGGTCGATCAGGACCAAGGGCCTGATATTCGACAGCAACCTTTCGCGCCAGCGCTATCATCTTGTGAATGTCCTGTTCGATGTCTTGATTACCCACCGCCTGACCGCCGCCAAGGCGGCCTGGGCCTCGCTGCGGGAAGCCGAGGCCGCACTCACCGCCTCGCCGGATCGTGAATTGCTGGCACGCATTGCGGAGGCACGCAATCTGCTGACGCAGGTGCCCGTCGCCGAGGAAGCGTCGCGCAAGCCTTCCTTCACCGGGCTGTTCAGCCGCAAGAAGCCGGGCTTCGCCGTGTCGCAAAGGCAGGCGGCGCTGGAGGCGGAGTGGGCGGCGAATGCCAAATCGCGTTACGCGGAGGCCCGGAAGATCGGCGATGAAGTTCGCGGCGCTCTGGCCGCTCTGCGCCGTGAAAGCCGGACCCAATGAACCCGTTGCGGAAATTCGGCATCCGGGGGCGGATGTTTTTCGCCTTTGGCGTGATCGCTTCGGTGACGATCATCACCAGCGTGATCGCATGGATTGCCTATGAGCAACTGGGCAACTCCGTTCAGAAAATCGCGCGTAACGATATAGTCGCGGTTTCGCTCGCCGCGGAACTGGCGGCGAAAGGCGGCGCAATCACCGCGACGGCGCCCGCGCTTGTTGCCGCCGTCAGCGAGACCGAGCGCCGGCGTGACTGGGATGCACTGGCCGGCACTCTGCGCAAGATGGAAGCCCTGGTGGACCGGATTTACGCCGGCGAGGCGCAGGCGCGCGAACATGCACTCAAGAACAAGCTGCTGTCCGCCGTCGCCTCGAATCTGCGCGAGCTGGACGCCGTTGTGCGCCAGCGGTTCTGGTTCGCGGACCGCAACCGGGAACTCAGTGACCGCCTGCGCTGGGCCCATGCGGATTTGCTCGACGAGGTCGACCCGATGATCGACGACGCCCGGTTTAACATCGCGCTGGGCCTGGAGAAGACCGGGCCGGACGGGCGCCAGCGCAGTGGCGACCTCAAAGCGGAAGTTGCCCACCAGGAAGCGCTGCTGCGCATCAAGGCCGCCGGCAATCTGCTTGTCGGCCTCATAGCCCGCGCCGCCAACATGACCGACGCCAAGGCCTTGCAGGACACCCGGCACTTCGCCATGGAAATCGCCGAACCGATCGCCGATGACTTCGCGCCGCTGAAGCGCATAACCGGCACATTGTCGCTGCGCCAATCCTACAATTCTCTATTGGGCTATATCAGCGGCGAAAACTCCCTGTTCGAGTTGCGGCGCGATGAGCTTGAGCTGACGAAAAAAGGCCAGGGGCTGCTGGCGGAAAACCGCAAGCTGGTCCAGTCTCTGCAGGATGAGCTGGCCGCCGATGTGGAAGCGGTCAACACCCAGGCCCGCAGTGCCGCGACCAGTTCAGCGGAGTTTCTCGACCGTACCAAACTCATTTTTGCCGCCGCGGCCGTGGGAAGCATCGTGATTTCCATTCTGGTTGTCTGGCTGTATGTGGGGCGCAATCTGGTTGGCAGGATTACCGCGCTCGACGCGAGCATGCGCCGGATCGCGCGCGGCGATCTGAAAGCGGACGTGCCGTCAGGGGGAAGCGATGAGATTGCCGACATGGCCGATGCGCTTCGAACCTTCCGCGACACCTTGAGCGAAACCCAGGCCGAACTGGTTCAGGCGGGAAAGCTGGCGGCGCTCGGTCAGCTGTCGGCCGGGATCGCCCATGAACTCAACCAGCCCCTCGCGGCGATCCGCTCGCGCGCGCACAGCGCAAGGGTTCTGCTGGAGCGCCGCAAGGAAGCCGGCGCCCGGGATAATCTGATGAGCATTTCCAGCCTGGCGGCGCGGATGGCGAGCAAGATCAATCATCTCAAAACCCTGGCCCGCAAACCCTCCACCCAGCTCGGCGTTGTCGATCTGGGAGCAGTGGTGTCCGAGGCGCTCGATATTCTTCAGGCGCGGATTGCCGATGAGGGCGTCAGTGTTGTCAACCGGTTGCCCCGGAGCGAAATATTCGTGCGGGGCGGCGCCATCCGGCTCGAGCAGGTTCTGCTCAATATCTTCGGCAACGCCCTTGACGCCATGCGAACCGTTCAGCGCCGCACGCTGACCATTTCCGCGACACAGACCCGGAGCGATGTGGTGATCCAGATCGGCGATACCGGTCCGGGCATCGATGCCGGAATCGCGAAACAGGTGTTTGACCCGTTTTTCACGACCAAGGATGTCGGCGAGGGTCTCGGGCTGGGCCTGAGCATTTCCTACAACATCATCAAGGATCTGGGCGGCACCATCAAAGTGGGCGGCAATTCCGGGAAGGGAACGACCTTTCACATCTCCCTTGCCCGCGCGGCTGAACTGGTGCCCGCATGACCGCGGCCCAACCGGCAAAAGCCAATTCGGTAATCCTTGTCGACGACGAGAGCGACGTGCGCGACGCCTATCGCCAGATGCTGGAGCTGGAAGGGTTTGAGGTGGCGGCGTCCCCGGACGCGGAGACGGCGCTGGCTCATGTCTCGCAGCATTGGCCCGGCGTGCTGGTAAGCGATATCAGGATGCCGCGCATGGACGGGCTGGCGCTGTTCGAAAAGGTGCGCGAGATCGATTCCGAGCTTCCCGTTATCCTCGTCACCGCGCATGGCGAGATCTCCATGGCCGTGTCCGCCATGCGGGACGGCGTCTACGACTTCATTGAAAAGCCCGCCGATCCCGAAGCGCTCATCAAGACCGTCCGCAAAGCGCTCGACAAGCGGCGCCTGGTTCTGGAAAACCGCCGTTTGCGGGGGCTGCTCGATGCCGGGGAGGGGCTCGAAAGCCGCCTGATCGGGCTCTCGCCCGCCATGCAGGGCTTGCGCGAGACCATTGCCATGCTGGCGCAAACCGACGCCGATGTGCTCATTGTCGGGGAAACCGGAACGGGCAAGGAGCTGGTGGCGCGCTGCCTGCATGATTTCGGCGCCCGCCGGCAAGAGCGTTTCGTGGCGGTCAATTGCGGCGCGTTGCCCGAGACAATCATCGAAAGCGAGTTGTTCGGCCATGAGGAAGGCGCATTCACCGGCGCCAGCGGCCGGCGGATCGGCAGAATTGAATATGCCTGCGGCGGCACCCTGTTCCTCGACGAGATCGAGAGCATGCCCGTGGCGATGCAGGCCAAGCTCCTGCGGGTTCTCCAGGAACGCACCCTGGAGCGCCTGGGAAGCAACACCTTGATCGAGGTCGACATTCGCGTGATCGCCGCGGCGAAATCCGACCTGGAGGAAGCCCAGGCGGAGGGCGCCTTCCGGAGCGATCTTTTTTACAGACTCAATGTCGCCGGCATTGTCATTCCCCCGCTTTGCCAGCGGCGCGGCGATATCCCGGTCCTGTTCCGGTATTTCGCGCGCCTGGCGTCCCTGCGCTACGCCAAGCCCGACCCCGATCCGCCCGGCCCGCTTCTGGCGGAGCTCATGGCCCGCGACTGGCCGGGGAACGTTCGCGAGTTGAAGAACCTCGCCGAGCGCCACATTCTGGGCCTGCCCCTGGAGCCGGTGGCGGAGGCGCCGCGCCACGATGGCGCCGGCGGCCAGGCGCTCGGCGATCAGATCGACCATTTTGAAAAAGCCGTTATCGGCGAAGCCCTGCGCAGGCATGGCGGGCGGGTTGGCCAAACCGCCGACTTTCTGCATCTGCCGCGCAAGACGCTCTATCTGCGGATGCGCAAACACGGATTCCGGCGCGAGGATTTCGTTTAGCCGGGAATGTTTTGAACGCGCATTCAGTCGCAATTGACCGATTTACCCGTGGGCGGCGGGTCACAAATAACCCGTTTTCGCCACCGCGCCGCCGCCCGTATTTCCGGCCGCGCCGGTTAACCCTTTGGGTGCGCGGATTCATTTGCGATTGGTGCGGAACTGGCATGACTATTGCCATGGAGAAAATGTATCGCGGCCCGGAACGTCAGTTGACCGGGCCTGTAATTATGGGAGGAAACTACCGTGATAGGACATTTGAAAAATGTGCTGGGCGCCACGCTGGTATCGGCCGCGGCCGTGCTTCTGGCGACCCCGGCAATTGCCGCTGACGGCAAACTTATCGTTGTCACGTCATATCCACCGGACACCACAACCGCTTTCAAGGCGGCTTTCGAAAAGAAGTATCCCGGCGTCAAGGTGGAGATGCTGAAGAAGAAGACTTCCGCCGGAATCAAATATCTTCAGGAAACGTCCGGCAACAACACTTCGGACATGTTCTGGGCCTCCGCGCCTGACGCTTTCGAAGTGCTGAAGGGCGATGATCTGCTCGTCAAATACAAGGTGAAGGTCACGGGCATTCCCGAAAAGGTCGGCTCGTTCCCGATCAACGATCCGGAAGGCTACTATAAGGGCTTCGCCGCCTCGGGCTACGGGATCATGTGGAACACCCGCTATCTGAAGGCCAAGAAACTGCCCGTTCCCAAGGAGTGGGCGGACCTCAAAAAGCCTGTCTATTTCGGCCATGTGGGCATGTCGGCGCCTTCGCGTTCCGGTACCACGCATCTGACGGTCGAGACGGTTCTGCAAGGCGAAGGCTGGGCTAAAGGCTGGGCCGAATGGAAGGCCATTGCCGGCAACTTCAAGACCGTCACCGAGCGCAGCTTCGGCGTTCCCGATGGCGTCAATAGCGGTCAGTTCGGCATCGGCGTCGTCATCGATTTCTTCGGCCTTTCGTCCAAGGCTTCCGGGTTCCCGGTTGATTTCGTCTATCCGACGGTGACAACGCTGGTTCCCGCGAACATCGCGATCGTCAAGAATGCGCCGAACCAGCACAATGCGGAGGCGTTCATCGAGTTCCTGCTTTCGAAAGAAGGCCAGGAGCTTCTGCTGAACCCGAAAATCCGCCGGCTGCCGGTCAATCCGGCAACTTACGCCAAGGCGCCGAGCGACTTTCCAAATCCTTTCAAGGACAGCTCAATCGGCTCCAGGGTCAAGTTCAACCTGAAGCTTTCCAAGAACCGCTATAACGTCGTCAACTCCTTGTTCGACGTCATGATCACCTATCGGATCGACGAGCTCCGTGCGGCGACCAAGGCGATTCAGGAGGCCGAGGCGGCGATGGCCGGCAAGTCGAATGCGGCGGCGGCGAAACTGATCGCCGATGCGCGCGCGGCGGTGAATGCCACGCCGATCACCGAAGCCGAGGCCGGCGAAGAGGGCTACAACAAGATATTCAAGAAGAGGCGCAAGAAAGCCTCCGTGAAGGTCACCGGCCGTCAGGCCGAGGTCGAGGGCAAATGGGACGATATGGTCAAGGCCAATTACGCCAGGGCCAAGGAACTCGCCGAAAAGGCGAAATCAATGCTCTAGTGGCTCCTGGGTCGCGGTTTTGATTGATTCAATACCGCGATCCAGCATTTTTGTTTGTGCGTATCATTTGTCCGATAACCGGTTTCCATCCCCGCCTTCGCGGGGACATGGCTGTCGGTGATACGCACTGGTGCAGCCAGTTGGCGCATGACGAAAAAACAGGGGCCGGTCTCTCGGGCCGGCCCCTGACATTCGCTAAAATTCCAGGGGGGTGTTCAGTTGTCCGTTTTTTCCCGCGCGCAACGCGGCCCGGCGATGGTCGGGATAGCGATTGCCGTTATTCTCCTGGCGTTTCTGATATTCCCTGTCCTCAAGGTTATTTATGTCGCGTTCCAGGACCCGGACACAGGCGCGCTCACTTTGGTAAATTTTTCCGATTTCTTTTCAGCTTCGCTGTTCCGGGAATCTTTTTATAATTCCTTCTATGTCGCTTCGGTTTCGGTCGTTCTGGCCACGCTGTTCGCCGTCCCGCTGGCTTATTTCACAACCCGCTTCAACTTCTCCGGCTCCGTGCTGATCCAGACACTGGGTATTGTCCCGCTGATCATGCCGCCATTTGTCGGCGCGGTCGCTATGAAGCTGCTGTTCGGCACCAACGGTTCGGTCAATCTGCTGCTGGACGAGTGGTTCGGTATCAACATTCCCTTCATGGAAGGGCTGAACGGCGTGATCCTGGTCCAGAGCATTCACTATTTCCCCTTCATCCTGATCAACCTCTCCGCGGCGCTGAACAATATCGACCGGGCGATGGAAGAATCGGCGCAGAATCTCGGCTCGCGGGGGATGCGGCTGTTCCGCCGCATCGTGTTCCCGCTCGCCATGCCCGGTTATCTTGCGGGTGCGGCGCTTGTTTTCATCAAGGTGTTCGACGATCTGGGCACGCCCCTGCTGCTGGACGTCAACAAGATGCTGGCGCCCCAGGCCTATTTGCGCATCTCCTCCATCGGCATTTCCGACCCGATGGGTTATGTGATTTCGGTGATCCTCATCGCCTTTTCGCTGTTCGCGCTGTGGACCTCGATGCTGGCGATGCGGGGCAAGGATTATTCGACCCTGCAAAAAGGCGGCGGCGGTCTCGCCAAGCGCGATCTGCGGCCCTGGGAGAAGGTTGGCTGCTATGCGGTTGTCATTTTCATTCTCCTGCTGGTGCTCTCGCCCCATCTCGGCTTGCTGCTGCTGTCATTCGGAACCATCTGGTCCTACTCGGTACTGCCCGACGCCTACACGCTCGCCCACTATACCCAGATGCTCGCCTCCTCGAGCCAGTTCATCACCAACACGCTCCTTTACGCGGGACTGGCGGCGCTTTTCGACGTGGTGATCGGCACGGCCATCGCCTATATCGTCTGGCGAACGGGGCTTCCAGGCCGCAAGTGGCTCGACTATATGGCGACCGGGGCGCTCGCGGTCCCCGGCGTGGTGATCGGCATCGGCTATCTGCGCACCTTCAACGACGTCAATCTGCCATTCGTCGACGGGCCGGTTGCGAGCTGGTGGTTCGTTATCGTGATCGCGCTGGCGATCCGGCGGCTTCCCTATGCGCTGCGCGCCTGCGTCGCCGCCATCCAGCAGGTCTCCGTCATGCTTGAAGAAGCGGCGGAGAATCTCGGCGCCACCACGCAGCGAACCGTCTGGCGGATCACCGTGCCCCTGATGACGGGGGGAATTCTGGCCGGGTTTATCACCAGCTTTGCAACCGCGTCGGTCGAGCTTTCCGCGACCATCATGCTGGTCGCGCGCGAATCGGACGCTCCGCTGGCATTTGGCATATACGAGTTCATGCAATCGGCTTCGGGCCGTGGCGCGGGCGCCGCGCTTGGCGTCATTGCCGTCGTAATCGTGACCCTGGCGACTTACTTCTCCCACCGCATCATCGAGCGCGGGAAGCAGCGGCAGGCCCCGGGCAACGTCGTGAGAGAAGAGGCATAGAGGATCATGGAAAAAGCGATTCAGGCGGCAAGCGTCACCATTGAAAACCTCTCGCTCGCCTTCGGGACGACCGAAGTGCTCAAGGGCGTGAATCTGGAGGTTGAGCCGGGAGAGTTTTTTGCCTTTCTCGGGCCGTCGGGTTCGGGGAAATCCACGCTTCTGCGATCGATCGCCGGGTTCGGGCCGACCCCCAGGGGGCGTATCCTCATCGCCGGCAAGGACGTCGCCGGGCTGCCGCCCTGGAGCCGCGACGTGGGCATGGTGTTCCAGAGTTACGCGCTTTGGCCGCATATGACGGTTGCCCAGAATGTGGCGTTCGGCCTTGAGGAGCGCAAGGTGGCGCGGCCCGAGATCAACGACCGCGTTTCCGATGCGCTGGCGCTTGTCGGACTGTCGGATTTTGCCGAGCGCCGGCCCTCGCAGCTTTCGGGCGGTCAGCAGCAGCGCGTCGCATTGGCGCGCACCATCGTGGTGCGCCCGAAGGTGCTGCTGCTGGATGAACCGCTTTCCAATCTCGACGCCAATTTGCGCACGCAGATGCGCCGCGAGATTCTCGCCTTGCAGCGCAAGCTGAAACTGACGACGATTTTCGTCACCCACGATCAGGAGGAAGCCAACACCATGTCGCAGCGCATGGCCGTTCTGGACCAGGGCATTATTCAGCAGGTCGGCGCGCCGATGGAGCTCTATGACAATCCGGCAAATACCTTTGTCGCGGGCTTTCTGGAAAATCGAAAAGAAGGGGAAGGCGCTTGCATTCCGTTCGCGCAAGGGCACGCAAATTTCCCTCAAGAGCGGAAAAGCCGGCGCGGTCCATATCGTCATTCGCCCCCAGAATGTGACGCTCACCGCTCTTGGGAAGAAGGGATCGAAGGCGCTTGACGGCGTGGTTTCGGAAATGGAATTTCTGGGCGAGACCATTCGCTATGAGGTCGCGCTGAACTCCGGGGAGTCTCTCCTTGCCGATGTCAGCCACAGGCAGAACCAGAAACACTTCATGGCCGGTGACAAGGTGGGCGTTGACATCGACACCGGGCGCATCATCACTCTTGCCATGTAGAAACAGGCGCCGGCCTCATCAACAAAAAATGACCGCGCGCCATCTCGCCAAATCGGGCCGCGTGGTTATTGTTGCGCGTGAAAGGTGTTCGTCATGAAGTTCAAGACCGCTTGTTTTTGTTTCTCCCTGTTGGTGCCCGCCGGCGCAAATCCCGCCGCCGCGATGTCTGACGGGGCCGCCGGCGAGGGTATGGTTTCCATGTTGGTTTCCTCGCCGATTTTCGCCAATGGCACCGTGCGCGACATTCGCAGCGGCATCAATATTTACCTGCAGAGCGAGGGCGCCCGGGGGCTGGACTTCATGGACCCGCAAGTCACCGGATACGGCATACCGCCGGGAGGGCGCATGGAGGTGGAAATGCTTCAAGGCTTCCAGCGCGACCCGAACATCCCGCTGGCGCAGCCCTCCATATTGCTGGTTGCGGGCACGCCGCAGCAGGGCCTGCCCGGGCGCGACGCCGGGTACACGGTCTCCCAGGGAAGGAACGAAAACACGTTTGTCATCATGCCCAAGACGCCGCGCGGGCTCACCGCCGTCGATTTGAAGACGAAAGTCCCCGGCGCCAAACGCGACCCCATCCCCCAGCGCGGCATCAAGATCGTCCATGTGGGCATGACCATGGCCTTTGTCAGCCGCGGGAAAAGCGGCAAGGTCGCGGTCCGCATTTATGACGGCAAGGACAAGATCGTCAGCCGGGGGACGGCCGAGATGCAGTTCCTCGCAAAACCCCAGCCGCAGATTTTCCCGACCAACATTCCCCACGGCAAGCGCAACCACAACTGGCAGCGCGTCGCGCCGGGCGAAACGGTCGGCGGAACCAACGAGACGGTGCCGCTGGCCTTCCTGCTGTTCGCGCGCAATGAGGGTTTTGGCAACACAGGGATAATGGGGGCGGGGGTCCTGTCGGCCCAGCAGCTCGCGACCTTCAGATATTCCACGCCGCCCGCATTGAAGCGTTACACGGGCGGACTGATTTTGCAGGATGCCGATGGCGACGGGCTGCTCAATCCGGCCAAGGACAGGATCATCGGCGGCTTCACCATCGCCGCGCCGAAGGGCGCAAAAGGCCATCAGGTCAGCACGCCCCTGGTGCGCGGGGCGCTCTACCTCTCCAGCCCGACGCGTAATTTCAGCGCCGAGGCGGGCAAGAAACTCGGCGGCGCGATCATGCTGCTCGAATTCATCGCCGGCAACAAAAAAGGCCTCTACCGCCCGACGTTTGCGCTGCTGAGCGATCCGGAGGATATCGCGAGCGGGGATGGGTCGGTTTACAGCTATTCGGTTGTTGTGGAGTGATGGGGGGTAGTTAGCCCTTCGTCGTTTCCGCCCGCTATCGTCATTCCGGCGAAAGCCGGAATCCAGTGCAGCGAGTGCCACACCCAGCGTCCCTAATAGTCATTCCCGCTGCCTCCTTCGTCATTCCCGCCCCGCCCTCGTCATTCCCGCGCAGGCGGGAACCCACAACAGCATGTGCCACACCCGCCGCCTGAACCAATAGGTCACGGCATGGATACCCGGAACAAGTCCGGGCATGACGGGGTGGGGGGTGTCTCGCGCCTTCTCCCCCTCGTCACCCCCGGACAGCACCTCCCGTCACTCCCGGGCTCCCCCTTCGTCACCCCCGGACTTGTTCCGGGGGTCCATTCCATTGTCTGATCGGCAGGATGAAACGGTTCTTTGTGTACATCCTCGCGAGCCGCAAGAACGGCACGCTCTACACCGGTATGACGAATGACATTGCCCGCCGCGCGTGGGAGCACAGAACCGGCGCGGTCGATGGCTTCACCAAGCGCCATTCCGTGAAACGGCTCGTCTATGTTGAGGAACTCGCAACCGCCCGCGACGCCATTCGCCGGGAGAAGACGATCAAGGGCTGGCCACGGCAGTGGAAGATCAACGCGATTGAGCAGGACAACCCGGAGTGGTTTGATCTCACCCGCCGCCTGAACCGATAGCTCACGGCATGGATACCCGGAACAAGTCCGGGCATGACGGGGTGGGGGATATGGAGCGTAAGAGAATTTGGATTTGGCATCAGATGACGTCACATATTTGGGCATTTATCGTACTTTGCCCTCCCCAAGCTCGCTTAGCTGATCGCTTATCCGCTATTTGAAAGAATTTTGCTGCGAAGAGAATTGCAGAACGCACGTACTCAGATGTCTCATCCTCGTAACGTAGTCTGACCATGCGTTTCTGATTTGCGGTCCCAAATTTTGCTGCAAATATTGCACAAATTGCTCTTGTTGCATGAGCAATATCGGCTGCTTCTAACCAGCGAAGTGAGGCCTGCACAACACCTGCGCTAACTTCGTCACAGTTTAGAATCGAAGAAAGTGCATACATTTTTTGGTAGTCTGAGAAGAAATTATCGTCAGTAATCAACTGTTCCAAACGATTTACAACGTCCGGTTCGTTCCTAGTGAAGTGTGTGAGATATGAGGCATAAAGCCTCGAAAGGTGGGGTCGCTCTATAAAACCCTCAACCGAAATATCAATTGCTGACTGGTCATTTGCACCACGCAAAAGTGGCAAACAAAAACGCTGGATTTTTTCAATTTTATTTTCAGAATGCGTCTCGTGCAGGAGAAGTGTGCGAACTGCGATTAAATCTATATCTTCTGGGCTAGGGCCATCTTCGCCATCAATCCAGTCACCTTGGAATCCGT
>QIGN01000082.1 GCA_003228955.1 Hyphomicrobiales bacterium | reverse complement strand
ACGCCATATTTGATGATCGTGTCGCCGTCCTTGAGGTCGGTGAGCGCGACCTTGTGGCCTATGGGAATATCGTGCCCGGCCTTGAGATTGATCGACGTGTCGTCCTCGGTAATAACGCCGAGCATATCGGTGCCGGCTTTCAGGCCCTCGATGACGACGACGCCGACATTGTCTTTCGGGCTGTGTACGAGAAATTGTGGCTCTGACATTTAACTCTCCCTCTCATTATTCAACTCTTGCTGTTCAGATCAGTTCTTCAGTCTTGTCGCGGGTCTCGCCGAAGCGCCTGAGCGCCGGGGGTTTCAGCCCTTCATAGAGGCTCTCCACGCGTTCGTTTATTTCAGCGTTGTTGCGCTCGAACAGCGAATTTCCGTGAATGTCGCTCTCCACCAGCAGCGGCCCGAAATTTTCAAGCTCCAATATCCACATGGCCTGCGCGATGCCGAGTTCATCGAGCCAGTTGACAGCCCTCACGTTTTTTATGCCGCGCCCCAGCAGCGCGCCGGTCCCATAGCCTACGGTAGTGAGATAAACCGCCCCCACGGGCACGAACAATTCGTTGTAATGCTTCTGGCTCATGCCGCCCTTGCCGATGATAACCCTGGCGCCGGTTTCGGCAAACCAGCGCTTCAGGTATTTGGCGAAACGGAAGCTCGCCGTCGCGGTCACCGCGCCCACATTGTAGCTGCCATCGTCATTCTGCGCCGCCGCCGGCGCGCAATGGAAATTCACATTCGATAGTTCTTTGAAATCGACCGGCGGGGTTTCGCCGTCATTCAGAATTTTCTCATAGACGCGCTCGCGCGCGGTGTAGATCAGCCCGTCGAGAAAGACCACCGACCCGATTTCCAGCGCGGCGAGGTCTTCATCGCTCACCGGCGTCCGCAGTTTCACCTTTTTGAGTTTGTCCGCACGTTCACCCATGATTTCTCTCCCTTACTCCGCCGCCCCGGCAACCGCGCCCGCGCCGCCATCCCAGTCAACGGAGTTGCGCCGCAAATAGGGCGTGAACCATTGCGGGTCGGTGCGGTACGCGACAGACCCATCACTATGCAGCCTTGCCGTCGCGCGCCGCGACGACAGGCAGAAGCAATGCACGGACATGGGCATGCCCCCGGTGTGCGTGTAGCCGACCTCGATGTTGCAGCTGACAACGGTGGAGGTCCCCTTGAAACCCATGGCGCCGAGGCCCGTCCTGTTGCCAAGCTCCTGCAACTCGTCCTCGAGTTTCGCGACCTGGGCGTCGGGGTGGCGCGAGCCGACCGTTCGCAGGCACGCCGCCTGCTTGCCGAGCATCATGCAGGTGTCCTTCGAACCGCCGAGCCCCACGCCGACAATGGCCGGCTGGCAGGCGAGGCCCCGCTTGCCGAAGGCGAACAGCACATCGAGAAAGAAGCGCTTGATGCCGTCAATGCCGTCGCCGGGGAACAGCATCCGGTAGTCGGTGCCGAACAGCCCGCCCTTGTGCACGGTGGTGATGTCAATCCAGTCCGCGTCCGGTTCGAAGGAATATTCGATTTCCGGCGCGTTCATGCCAACATTATTGTTGTTGTCCTGGCGCGACAACGGATGCACCCGGTTGGGCCGGAGAGGGATGTCGTGGGTGGCCTGCGCGGTGGCCCGGCGCAGGCGGTGTTCCAGCTCCACATAACCGCCCTCGACGCGCGCCTCATTGCCGGATTTCACATAGTAGCGCGGCAGGCCCGAGTCCGCGCACATGGGCCTGCGGTCCTCGCTTGCCGCCTGCCAGTTCTCCAGCATCGCTTCGAGAACGAAGGCGGACAGATCTCCCTGTTCGGTATCAATCATCGCGCGAATCCCGGAGAGGTAATCCTCCGGAATGTCTATGGCAGCGTTCGACATGATTTTGCCGGCGGCCTGCTCGATGGCATCGGCTTTGATCACTACACTCACTCCTCATCTCTAACTCCCTCTCCCCCGTGGGGAGAGGGCTGGGGTGAGGGGGGACCGAGGCCAGCTAGTTGACTCATGATCCCCCTCACCCGCGCTAACACGCGCGACCTCTCCCCACGGGGGAGAGGTGATTTTAGACCCGCCATCACTCCGCCGCCTCATGACTTGTCGGTGGCGCGCCGGCTTCCCCGTCGATCAGCGATTCACCTGGCTTGACGATGGTGAACGCGACCGGTTTTGACCCGGTTTTCAGCTTTCCATTTTTGCTCATCGCAATCGTCGTATACCGGGTCGTCTCCAGCTCACCCATATCCGGAAAATCCGAGCGGTAATGGGCGCCGCGCGATTCCTCGCGCGCGAGGGCGGCTTGCGCGACCGCCCGGGACACCAGGATCTGACTCTCCAGGTTGAGCCAGTCATGCCAGGTGAGGTTAAAGGCCCGCGTCGAATCCGCAAGCCCCGCACGGGCGTGCTGCTCGCCCAGATCGTCCAGCCCGGCAAGGCATTCGCTCAGCAGCTCTTTGTCGCGGACGATGCCGGCCTTGTCCCACATGAGATCGAGCAGCGTTTCGCGGATCACATTGAGGTCGCCCGGCTTCCGGGCAAAAGGCTTCAGGCAGCGCCCGACTTCATGCTCAACCACGCTGGCATCCGGTTCGCGCCAGTCCGCCCCCTTGGCGATAGCGTCCGCCATGGCCTCCCCGGCGACGCCGCCAAATACGGTTGAATTGGCGACGCCGTTGCCGCCAAGCCGGTTGGCGCCATGTACGCCGCCGGAATCCTCCCCCGCCACAAACAGGCCTTCGAGCGTGGTGGTGCAATCGGGCTCAAACGCGATACCGCCCATCATATAATGCGCGGTGGGCAGGACCTCGACATTTCCCCCCGCCAGATCGAAGCCGCAATCGGCGCAGCGCTTCACCATGCCCTTGAACTGTTTGGCGACCTTTTCAGGCCCCAGATGCGCCATGCGGATATGGATGCCGCCGTTCGGGGTGCCGCGCCCGGCGCGCACCTCCTCGATCATGGCGCGCGAGACGATATCGCGGGTCGCCCGCTCGCCATGGGGGTGGTAGTTGAACATGAAGCGCTCGCCTGAGCCATTGAGCAGATAGCCGCCAGACCCGCGCAGGCCCTCTTCCAGTATGGTGCCGGTCATGCGCGTGTCGTTGCCGGCGAGAATGCCGGTGGGGTGGAACTGCACCATCTCCATGTCGCGCAGGTTAAGCCCGGCGCGCAGGCCCATGGCCATGCCGTCGCAGGCCTTGTCGCCGGACGGCGTATGATAGCGGTACATGGAGGGCCCGCCGCCGGCGCCGAGCAGAACCGTTTTCGCCTGCACGAGGCGGAAGGTTCCATCGCGCATGTCAATCAGCAGGACGGCGGCGATCCCGGAGCCGTCCTTCGCGGGCACGAGAGCGATGGCGCGGTGCTCCTCAAGGCGGTGGATGCCGCGCGCCCAGACCTGTTCGGCCAGGCGGTTGATGATCTCGATGCCGGTCAGGTCGCCCTTGTGCACCGTTCGGTCGAAACTCTGGCCCGCAAAGGCCTTCTGGTGCAGCGACCCGTCCGGGTTACGGTCGAAATAGCACCCCATTTCATTTTCCAGCTCATGGATGCGTTTCACCGCGCCATTCACCAGCGCCCAGGCCAGATCCTGACGGGGAAGCCATTTGCCCCCCACGATGGTGTCCATGAAATGGCGCTCGATGGAGTCGCCCTTTGAGAGCGCCACGTTGAACCCGCCCTGCACCATGCGCGTGCAGCCCGATTTTCCGACAAGGCCCTTGACCGCGATAGTGACATCGAGATCGGGATTGGCCTTCTTGGCATAGAGCGCGGCGAACAGCCCGGCGCCGCCCGAACCGATGATGAGGATGTCCGTGCGCAAGGTCTCCAGCATCTAGAAAGCCCTCAACAGAAACAGGACGCCAACGCCTGAAGCAAAGGCAAGGACAAGTGAAATCCACAAGCCCTGCGCGCGGGTCAGCCCAAGGAACTCTATGCAAAGCAGCCGCAGACCCCCGGCGAAATGCACCGCCAGCGCGGTGACCAGAAGGCTTTCGGAAATCTTTACCCATGGCTGGTTGGTCCAGTCTATGAAGCCGGCGAAACTCCCGGCTTCGAGCGCAAGACCAAGGGCAAGAAAATGCATCGGCAGGAACAGCGCCAGCGCCAGCCCGGACAATCGGTGTATGAACGCCGCAACAAATCCTGGATGGGCGCGGCTGGCGCGGGTGAGGCCCGAAACGCTCATGCCCACACCACCGCGTAAACGGCGCGCGCCCCCAGCGCCCACAGAACCACAATCAGTCCATGGCCAATATTCGCGGAAGCCAGACGCCCCAGCGGCGTCCACTCGCGCAAAATCGTCTGCACGCCAATGCCCGCATGAATGGCGGACGCCAGGACGAACAGGCCGTAAAACACGCCCCACGGAAGGCTGCCGCGCGTGCGTGACAGAATTTCTTCCGCCGACAGCCCGCCCTGGACCGCCCAGATGATGACGGCCAGATGGATGACGATCAGCGGCGCCATGAGCATGGCGGTTCCGCGTTGCAGGGCGTAGGAGAGCGGGGTCATGGGCGCTCTCCTGACGGCACTGAAATGAAGCACCTGAATTCCCGCGCAAGCGGGAATCCATATCCTGCCGCATGGACCCCCGTTTGCACGGGGGTTTCGAAATTAAAGATCACTTCAGCTCCCCCCTGAGTTTGGCCTTCAGAGACTCGCGCTTCAGACCGGCGATGGAGAAGGTGGGATTGAGGGAAACCGGACAATGTTCCGCGCAGGACTGGTGCGTGTGGCAGGTGTGGCAGCCCCCGCCTGACGTCACCGCGCGCAGTATCCCGTTCCGGTCGCCGTCGCGCACATCGTTCCAGGCCGCCCAGGCCCGGTTGAGCGCGGCCGGTCCCAGATAGTCCTCGCGCCAGGAGACCACATCGCAGGCCGCATGGCAGACGCCGCAATTGATGCACTCGATGGCGTCGCTGGCCGCCATGCGCTGTTTATCGCCCGGAGAAACCGCGGCCATCTCGCCGCGCGGCCCGTCGCCGGGGACAAAGCGCCCGCGCGCCGCCTGCCACTTTTCGAAGAAGGGCGTCATGTCCGTCACCAGATCGCGGATGACGGGGAGGTTGGCCAGCGGCGCAAGAGTGAGTTTTCCGCCCCTGACGACGCGGGCGACATGGGTCCGGCAGGTCCAGCGCGGGCGGCCGTTCACGGTCATGGCGCAGGAACCGCACACGCCGACCCGGCAGGAGAAGCGGTAGGCAAGCGCGGCATCGAGGTGGCGCTGGATATAGGTCACCACATCGAGCACGGTCTGGTTTTCACGCTCCGGCACTTCGAAGCGTTCATAGTCGCCGGCCTCGCCGCCGCGCCGGATATCGACCTGCAAAATGCGTTCTGGAGCGCTCATGCGCTACCCTCCCCGTTTGCCGGGAGAGAGAAATCGAGTTTCACCGCATCGCCGCGATAATTGACGACGCCGACATAGATGACACAGCCCCCCTGGTCCTGAACCACCCGCCGCAGAATGCCGGTCGGCGAGCCGATGGAAACATTGAGCCCGTCCGCAACTGGGGCGTCGGCGGTGCCGATGGTGAGCGTCTGGCGAATATTCGCGATCTCCACACCGCGCATGCGCTCGATGACGGGGATAATCATTTCCGCATCGAAACGCTTTGGCGCACGGGCATAAAGCACCGCGTCGAGATGCATATCCACCACCGCGTAAGCGCGCTCGCCGCGTCCGTGCAGACGCCGCATATGCCGGTAGGAGGAGACAGGCCCGCCGTCACCGGGCTCCAGATGGGGCGCGCTTTCCCCGGCAGCAACCTCGATGATCCGCGACCAGTTGCCCTCCAGGGCATGGATCAACTCATCGCGGCTGGTCGCCAGCTTGAACCATTCGGAACCCGCATCGTCGCAAACGAATGTGCCGCGCCCGCGCTTGCGCCAGATCATGCCTTCGGATTCCAGCAGATTCAGCGCCTGGCGAAGGGTGACGCGCGAGACGTGAAACTCACGCTCCAGCTCCTCAAGCGTTGGAAGCTGGTCGCGCGCGGCCCATACACCTGAACGAATCCGCTGGCGGAATACATTGGCCATCTGCGCATAGAGCGTGCCGTGCTTCCCGGAGAAAGCGGGAGGCTCTTTGATACGCGCAGGTTCAATTGCATCGAGTGGCATGGGACTGGACAACGGACCCTGAAAACCTAAAAGTATTAAAAATAGTACATTAGGTTTTTTAATTGGGCAAGAAGTCAATTTGGCAGGGGAAAAACTTGAGGGGGGCGGCCGGACCGGGCCATCGCCGGGCCGCCCCCACTCAGTGCTCCTGACCTGGGGCCTGGGCACAACTTAAGGTATTTATTTCGAATCGCTTCAACCTGTAGTTGCTGATATATAAGGCCGGGGTGGTTAACAACCGGTAAACGCGGGTGGCCGGGAAAACATTGCAATACCGCCTAGCGGATCAGTTGATTTCCGGAATCGATCCGCACCAGCCGGCTTTTGGTTCCGTCGTTAAAAGTCAGCTGCACGGCAATCGAAGCCGCCGTGCCGAGGGGGAGCGCTATATAGGGCGTGTCGGTCGTGATTTTTTGTGGCGCATTCGGGTCGCAGGGCTGAAGTGTCCACACCTTGTCGAGCGCCTTGCTGTTGAGCGAATAACGCACCTGGGATATGCCGCAGCGATAGACTTCCAGATGGGTGAAGTAGATGAGCTGGCGGCCGTTATAGTCGCGGAAGTAGGCCCAGCTTCCCCGGGTCAGATCCAGTATTTTGGGCTCCTGGCCCACAAGGCCCTGGGCGCTTGCGCGCCCCGCCGCCAGACCAAGAAAAATCATCGCAATCGCACACAAGGCGCGGCTCACGGTCCTCGCGCTGGTGACCCCGCCCTTTTTTTGCCTGTTCGCCATAGCAAAACCTAACCCGGATACAACTCCCGAGGCCAGAGCAGCATCTGGTCAAACGATTCCGCATGGCCGGATGTTGCTCCAGGGAAAGGCTCTCTTAACCGCCAGGACCCATACTCATTGAGTTGACGCAACGAGGCCGTATCCCTTGAAGTTTCCAACCCTTCCCGTCCTGCTGATCGGTCTTGCCCTCAGCGCCTGCGCCGAGAGACCGGCAGGCAAATCCGTGCCGGAACCGCGCCTCGCCCTGTCTCAGGTGACGCTGGAGCCCGGAACCGCGCGGCGCATGATAAACGCCTATCGCGCGGAACGCGGCCTGCCGGCGTTAGCCCTGGAAAAACGTCTCACGCGCGCCGCGATGCAGCACGCAAGAGACCTGGCGAAGGGCGACCGGATTTCCCACACCGGCACAGACGGGTCCGACCCGTGGACCCGGGTCAGGGCAAACGGCTACAAACCCCGGCTGGCGGCTGAAAATGTGGGCGCCGGACAACGCTCCTTTGGCGAACTCCTGCAAGGGTGGAAAGAAAGCCCCGGACACAACAAGAATCTGCTGCTCGCCGACGCCACGCAAATGGGTATCGCGCTGGTAAAGACCCCCAACGGAAAGTACCGGACCTTCTGGACGCTGGTGCTGGGGAAGCCGCGCTAGAGCGCTTTATGTAAGCAATCCACGCCACCCCACTAGCCCTGCCAGACAAGCCCCTTGAGCCCAAGGCGCTTTCGCACCACCATCGCCATACCTATCGCGCCAAGCGCCATCGACGCGGCGGTGGCAAAGGCCGCCCCCATCAGGCCATAGGCGGGAATTAGCGCAAAATTGAGTACCAGATTGATCCCGGCGGACCCGAACAGCACGGCGGCGCAGAGTTTCTGCTCGCCGAGCATATTGAGGATCATTTCCACCGGACCCATGGCGGCGCGGATGACCAGCCCGGCCGCCAGCACGAACATGACCGGATAGCCGGCGGTGAATTCCTCGCCAAACAGCCACAATAGCGGCTTGCCCAGGACAAGAAGAAGGATGGCCCCGGCAAGCGACGGCCAGAATGTCCACTTGACCGCATCGCGCACGGCGCTTTGCAGTTTGGCGCGTTCGCCGCGCGCCTTGTGGGCGGAAAAGCGGTTTGCGATCGCCGCGCCCACCGCGAAGTGCACGAGGGACACAAGGGAGATAATCTTGAGCGCGGCAAAATAAACCGCAACCTGCGAGGGATCCACATAGCGGGACAGGACCAGAATGTCGGTGTTGTGCAGAAACACATCGAACCCGTGAAACAGAAGCAGGGGGATCGACGTCGCTATCCACAACCTGGTCTGATAGGCGCGCGGACCATTGTCCATATCCGCCGCGATGCCGCGCTCGAGCTTCCATATCTGGAAGATTGCGGATACCCAGCAGGCGAAAATCGCCGCCGCCGCCGCATTCACCGCGTTCATCTCCATCCCCGCCGCGTAAGCGCCGGCAAGCGCCACGAGCACAAGCAGCGGGCGCAGGATATAGGGCGGCACGAGTGCGGTATTCATCCATCCGTATCCGCGCGCGATACCATCTTGTATGTCGACGAGCGCATATACGGGCAAGCAGAACATCACAAGGAAAGCGGGCAGCAGATAGTATCCGCTCAACATATGGCCGAACCAGTACAGACCGGCGATTCCCGCCAGCGCCACCAGGGTGGCGGTACAGAATGTGATTACCCGCGCGCTCAGCAACAGGCCGCGCAACAGCGCAAACCGGCCGGTTTCACGGTATTCGGGCACGAAGCGAATACAGGATGTGGAAAGCCCGAGCGGCGCTATCCCACCGAGTATCAGCACCCATGCCCAGACGAACACGAATATCCCGTATTCGAAACTGCCCATCCAGCGGGCCAGCAGGATTTGCGAGAAAAAGGCAATGCCGGCGCTGGCGATACGAATGCAAAAAGCGAAAAGAGCCGCGCGCTGCGTCGCGGCGCCTTTGCCGCCAGCGCCCGGCAACCGGCCCAGAAGTTTGCCCAGCGCCGCGGGCAGCGCGCCAGGACGCGGCTGGTTCCTTCGCCCTGCGACTTCTCCCGACGACATGGCAAACTCCCTGAAATTCAAGGAAGCGAGCCTATCCAGTTTCGCTTAAGAAAGGGTTGGCGGGGTCGCGTTTTGTTCCAGATGAACACACACATCCTCCCACACGGCGGCGCGGGCGTGATCGCCTATCTCCAAATGCTCCAGCAAAAAATTCCTGGCGATTTCCCTGGCGCGCGGGCCGTAACGCCGGGCGAGCACGCCCGCCATTGCCTGAATCTCGCTCGAAGTCGGCGGCGCGGATGGGGCGAGCTGTATCATTTCCGGACTCTCCTTGGGGGTTCACACCTTCAGGAGCAATATCCGCGCCAGTAATGAGTCTGCACCCTAGTTCTTTTTCTTGATGGTCTTCTTGCGGCTGCGTTTCTTTCGCGCCCGGCGTTTTCTTTTGCAGATGACCGAGGTCAAATCGGGCGCGGCCTCGGTGAGCGACGCCTGGACAGTCAGCTTGTCGATATTCTTCCCGAACAGCGAGCGCCAGCGAAAGCGGCGGAACCCGTGGTCCAGCAGGCTCGCGGCGCGCTCATTGCGCGCTCTGCCCGTCTTCCCGCCCAGAACCACGGCGACCAGTTTGCGGCGTCCGCGTGTGGCGCTCACGACGATATTATAGCCCGACGCGCAAACGAACCCGGTTTTCATGCCGTCCGCGCCTTCAAACGTCTTGAGCAGGCTGTTGTAATTGCGCATCCGCCGCTTGCCGATCTTCACGAAAGGCACCGCGAAGAAGTGGGCGTATTCGGGAAAATCCATTATGAGCGCGCGCGCCAGATAGGCCATGTCCCGGGCGGTGGTAATCTGCCGGTCGTCGGGCAGGCCGTTGGGATTGACGAAGCGCGAGCGGCGCATACCCAGCCGCTTGGCGGTCGCGTTCATGCGTTTGGCGAAAGCTTTTTCGCTCCCGGCGATCGCTTCGGCAAACATGACCGCCACGTCATTGGCCGACTTGACCAGCAGGGCCTTGATAGCAAGTTCAACTCTGATGGTCGCGCCAACGGGCAGGCCGATCTTGCTCGGCGCCTGGGCATTGGCATTTTTCGATGTGACGATTTTGCCGTCGAGCTTGAGCTTGCCCTCGCGCAGCGCCTCGAAGATCAGATAAGCAGTCATGAGTTTGGTGAGCGAGGCGGGATGCCAGAGCGCATCCATGTCTTCCTGATAGAGAATCGTCCCCTTGATCGGATCGAACACGAGCGCCGGACCGGCCAGCAGCCGTGCGGGCGACAGCAGCACCAGCGCAACCAGGGCCGCGCAAACCACTCGCACATACATGACCTGCAATCCCCCGATTACGTTGCGGGCCTGGCACACACGCCAGGCAGGCGCCGCAGAGTTCAATCAGAACTTACCACCGAAATTATGGCGGTTGGTGCCCCAGGCCGGACTCGAACCAGCACGCCCTTGCGGACAACAGATTTTGAGTCTATCGCGTCTACCAATTCCGCCACTGGGGCTACCCGGGCGGCGATGATAGCGATGCGCGATCTTGCGTCAACACACGCTTTGCGCCGGGCTGCTTTTTAAAGTATTCCAGGCCACCCGCTGGCGCGGTCCTGCCCCGGATCATGACCGTCTCGAGGGCGCATCAATGCGCGATGGACAAATATCAATCACCACAGTAAGCATGCGCCATGCTGAGACGGCTATACGACCGCATAATGGTGCTTTCCGGACACCCGAAGGCCGCCTGGGCACTCTCGGGCGTCGCTTTTGTGGAGAGTTCGGTATTTCCCATCCCGCCCGACGCCATGCTCATTCCCATGGTGCTGGCGAAGCGCGCCAAGGCCTGGTTTTACGCCACGCTGTGTACGGTGAGCTCGGTGCTCGGAGGCATCGCCGGTTACGCCATCGGGTATTTTCTGTTCGAACTGGCGGGCCGGGCCATTCTGAATCTCTACGGCTATGAGGAAGCCTTCGCGCAATTTGCCGGACGCTACAATGACTATGGCGCCTGGATTGTATTCTTCGCCGGCGTCACGCCCTTCCCCTACAAGGTCATCACCATCGCCAGCGGGGCGACGCAGCTGAATTTCTGGGTGTTCATGGCCGCGAGCATCGCCGCGCGCGGACTTCGCTTCTTTGCGGTCTCGGGCCTGCTCTACTGGTTCGGCCCGCCGATCCGGGACTTCATAGAGCGCCGTTTCGGGCTGGTCGCGACCCTGTTTTTCGTCAGCCTTTTCGCGGGATTTGTCGCCATCAAGTATCTCGTCTAGGTGTGGAGTTGGGGATGACGAACTTACTTCAGAGGATCACGCAGGCACAGGCGGCGGCGCTCACATCGGTCGCGGCGCTGGCCACTATCGCCTCCGCGCTCGCCTTTGAGCATCTGGGTGGTTACACACCCTGCGCACTCTGCCTCGTCCAGCGCTACGCCTATTTTGCGGGGGTTCCGCTGGCGGCAATCGCGTTTTTGCTCGCCCGCGCGCAGCGTTTCGCCCCCGCGGCGCTTGTGCTCGCCCTGTGCGGGATTGGCTTCCTGATCAATGCCGGGATCGGCGTCTATCACTCCGGTATCGAGTGGAAATGGTGGCCGGGGCCGCAAGCGTGCAGCGCCGGCGCGCTCGCCCCCCTTTCGGGTAATCTGCTCGAGGCGCTGGAGACCGCCCGCGCGGTGTCCTGCAGCGATGCGCCGTGGCGGCTTATGGGATTGTCTTTCGCCGGCTGGAGCGTGGTGATTTCGTTTGGCCTGGCGCTGCTTTCGTTCCTCGGAATGCGAAACGCGCGCCTGACGCTTTTTGCAAGATAGTCCAAGCCACCCGCTCCCCCTTGCGCGGACCACCCCAAGGGTACACTCACGGGGTGGTTGGGCAAGGGGGAGCGGGTGGCCGGGCTCTCCTGCTTTCAGAAAGAAACGCTCTAGCGGCGGCCCGCCCCGTGCAGCATCGCCGTGTAGGGCAGGACCGCCCAGAATCCGGCGCTGGCGAGCAAATCCGATAGCCGGTCCTTGGCGCCCGGAATAACGATGGCGCGCAACGCCCCCCAGTCGACTTCCGCATCGATGACCCACTGCGCCGGCAAGGTATCGAACAGAGTCAGATAGTAGCTGTAGTAGAGCTGCGGGGAGAGGTGGTAGGCCGCAAGATAGATCAGCCAGCCAAGCACGATATCGACGGCGATGAGCGCGCCGCGCCCCCGCCAGCGCCGGCGCAGCCAGCGGGTTTTCACGGCCAGCAGCCAGTACAGGGCTGCAAGAAAAACAGCGCTGAGCATGACAAGACCGGCGCGGCCCGAAGGCGTGAGCGTAAAAAAGCTGTCATTTTCAGGCGCATTCCCAAGCAGTGCAAAATTGAACGGCAAAAGCACCGCGCTCGCCAGCGCAAGGGAAATCAGACCGGCGCGCAAAGGCGATGGACCTGAGCGGCTCATGAGCGCCGGGGGGTTGTCAGGTTCGGACCTCATGCAGTGAACACCCGCACGGTGAGAATGACGATCATCACCGCGCCGGCGAGCAATTTTCCAAGCGTGCCGAGCAGGCGCCCGATGGCCGCGCCCCAGCCGACATTTATGCTCTTGTCCATGCCGCCATGCTTCCACATCTCGCCGAGATACGCCCCGGCAAACGCGCCGCCAGCGCCCCCCGCCAGCGCGCCCAGCAGCGGGCCGATGACGGGAACCGGAAGCCCCATGATGGCGCCCGCGACAGAGCCGAAAATCGTTCCCACAATGGCCAGCGCGACGGCGCGGCGGCTGCCGCCCTGCCGCGCCGCGCCCACGGCGCCAGCGAAGAATTCAATCAGCTCGCCACCCACGGCAATCGCCACCAGCAGCGCGACCGCCTCCCAGTTGAGCCCCCGCGCCGCGTCGCCGCTCGCCATCGCGGAGACGAACAGGGCCGCGAAGCCGATCACAAACCAGTTTCCGGGCAGCGCGAAGAAATTCGTCGTCCAGGCGACACCCGAAGCGAAGATCAGAAACACGGCCCAGAGATAATAGGTGAATTCGAATTCCGGCATGGAGGGATAGGTAGGTGCTGGGCCAAAGAGTTTCCAGCACTATTTAGGGCGGTCAGGAAATGACGGTCGAATTTATCAGCGCCGCCGCTGCCCGGCCCGCGGCCTCGATATATTCCGGATCGCGGTGGATCAGCATGATCGAGTGCGCCCCGTCCATCAGCAGGACAATCTGGCGCGCGAGCAGCGGTGCGTTGCCAAGCCCCTCGGCTTCGATCCTTTCGGTCAGCCAGGCCTCGAACTTCTTCTTGTGCGCCGCCCCGGCTTTGACTGCCGGATGGCCGGGCATGTCGGCCAGCTCGGCGGCGGTCCGCAAAAAGCCGCAGCCCTTCCATTTTGGATGACGGGCCGAGCGGGCAAGGTTGGTGAAAATCGCCTCCACTTTGTCCGCGAGCGAACCGTCCGCCTCGTCGAACCATTTGGCGAGCAGGACGAGATTCGGCTGGTCGCGCGACTCCAGATAGGCGGTGATCAGCTCGTCCTTGCTCTTGAAGTGGTAGTAGAGCGTTCGTTTCGTGATGCCGGCCTTATCGGCAACGGCGTCAACGCTGACGCTGCGAATTCCCTCGCCATAAAACAGCCGGTTCGCCGCATCGAGGATGCGGCCGCGGGTTTGCTGTGCGTTTCTCGGCATGACTTCAATGTATACTCACTAGTGAGTATACACAATAAGCCTCTCCTGTTAGCGAGGGATGGACGCGTTTCATATCGAGGTGAGAGATGCCGGATCCGGTTCTGATGCAGGTTAAGGACAATATCGCGCTGCTGACGTTAAACCGTCCCCGCAAGCTCAATGCGCTGAACTATGAGGTCATTGACCTGATGATGGCGCTGCTGGAGCGGATCGAGGACGACGACACTATCCGTGCGGTCATTCTGACAGGCGCGGGAGAGCGCGCCTTCTCGGCGGGTGGCGATATCCACGAATTCTCGCAGAGTGTAAGCCAGGGCGCGCGCATCGCGGACAAGGAGTTTGTCCGCCGGGGGCAGGCCATGACCGCCCGATTGGAGGCGTATCGAAAGCCGATCATCGCCGCCGTCAACGGCATCGCATATGGCGGCGGCTGCGAGATCACCGAGGCGGTTCATCTGGCGGTGGCCAGCGAGCGGGCGATCTTCGCCAAGCCCGAGATCAATCTCGGCATGCCGCCGACCTTTGGCGGAACGCAGCGCCTGCCACGGCTCGCGGGCCGCAAGCGGGCGCTAGAGTTGCTGCTGACCGGCGACACGTTTTCACCGCAGCGGGCCTGTGAGCTGGGTCTGGTCAACAAAGTGGTGCCCCATGAGGACCTTCTGCCCGCCGCGCACGAGATGGCCGGGCGCATATTGCGTCACTCACCCATTGCCGTGGCCGGCATCATTTCGGCGGTGACGCGCGGGCTCAACGTGACAATCGCGGAAGGCCTGCAGATCGAAAGCGAGCAGTTCGCGCGGCTGGTCCCGACCCGCGATATTCGTGAGGGTCTCGATGCCTGGATTGAAAGACGCCCGCCAGTCTATGCGGGCAGATAACCCGCGCCGGCTGTTTCATCTCAGCCCTCGCCATGCAGCCAGCGAAAGACCAGCGTCGCCACGACCGCGCCGGTCAGCTGGGCCGCGATGAAGGCGGCGACATGCGCCGGGTCGATCCCCGCGAAGGTGTTGGTCAGCCCCCGGGCGATGGTCACCGCCGGGTTGGCGAACGAGGTCGACGAGGTGAACCAGTAGCCCGCCGTGATGAACAGGCCGACCGCATAGGCGACGGCCTCGGGCCGGGCCTTCAGGCAGCCGAGTATAGTGGCGATCAGACCGAAGGTGGCGACGAACTCACCGATCCACTGCCCGCTCCCCGTGCGCGCCGTGGTCGAGGGATCGAAGAGCGGATTGCCGAACATGGCATGGGCCAGAATGACCCCGGCGACGCCTCCGATGATCTGAACGCCAATATATGCCATGGAATCGCGAGGGCTTATTTCCCTGCGCAGGGCGAAGGCGAGGGTCACCGCCGGGTTGAAATGCGCGCCCGAGATGGGCCCGAAAATCAATATCAGCACAACCAGGATCGCGCCGGTGGGGATCGTGTTGCCCAGCAGCGCGATGGCATCGTTTCCGCCCGAGAGCCTCTCCGCCATGATGCCCGAGCCGACAACGACGGCAAGCAGGAACAATGTCCCGAGCCATTCCGCGAACAGTCTGCGCGCCATGCCACAGCCCCCTTGGTTGATCTGTTTCCCAGTCCGGCCCGGTAGTTATTTCGGTATAACGGCATATGCCGTATTGTCAATACGAAGATGAATTCCTATGCTGTGGCCCGGTGCATCTGGCGGACATTTGAAAATTTCGGCATTCTGGGTGTTAGCGATCCATGGATAAGGAACTGGCCATTGAAGCCTTTGCGGCGCTGGCGCAGGATTCGCGCCTCGCCATATACCGGCTGCTGGTGCGCGAAGGGCCGGGCGGGCTGCCGGTGGGCGATATATCGAAGGCACTGGACATCGTGCCCTCAACGCTTTCGGGCCATCTGGGCGTGCTCAGGCGCGCGAAGCTGCTGAACTCGACCCGCCGCAAACGCGAAATTCACTATGCCGCCAATCTCGGCGCCATGCGCGATCTGCTGCGCTTCATGCTTGAGGATTGCTGCGGCGGGCGCGTTGAGCATTGCGGCGAGATTGTCTCCCTGCTCAAAGGCGCCTGAGCGGTTGCCGCGCGGGGGCGTGCAATTCCCCTTAACGCCCGCGCGGTTCACGGTTATGATGGCGGCCTGATCGCATTTTTGGGGGGAGATGGACATGTTACGCATTCTGACAACCGCCATGCTGTTCGCCGTTCTGGCGCTGGTCCCGGGGCTCGCCCGCGCCGAAGTGCTCGCCAAAATCGATCTCTCCGAGCAGCGCATGGAGCTGTTTGTCGACGGGGAGAAGAAATACACCTGGAAAATCTCCGGCGGGCTGAAAAAGGGGTGGACCCGCACCGGCACCTTCCAGCCCTATTTCCTGAGCCGCTATCATCGCTCCAGCCTGTTCAACAACGCGCCCATGCCCTATTCGGTGTTTTACGACCGCGACTGGGCCATTCACGGCACAATGTCCGTTAAAAAGCTCGGGCAACCCGCCTCGCGCGGCTGCGTGCGCCTCGACCCGAAAAACGCCGCCATATTTTTCAACCTGGTGCAGAAGCGCGGCAAGAAGAACACCGTCGTGCGGATTGTCGACTGACGCGGGATGGGCTTTTCCACGCCGTCATTCCGGAACGCCTAAGTCGCCACCCCCGGACCCCCAGAATCATCACTCCCGGACCCCCAAACCGTCACCCCCGGGCTTGTCCCGGGGGTCCATTCCATTTGCGTCACGGCATATGGAGAGTTCACGGCATGGATACCCGGAACAAGTCCGGGCATGACGGAGGAGTGGCGCGCACCCTCGGTCATTGGCCGCCATTCCCGCACTCTCTTTCGTCATTCCCGCCCCCTCGTCATTCCCGCCCACACTTCGTCATTCCCGCGCAGGCGGGAACCCATTTGAGCCGTGCTGCGCGTATCATCGGATAAGAAAAGGAGCCGGCCTGCCCCACAATCGTCATTCCGGTGAAAACCGCAAATCCAGTTGGGCCATGCCACACCGAACGCCGCCAAAGACTGGATCCCGGATCGCGCGGCGGATCACCTCCGGGGCATACCCGCCGCCGTGGCCGCCGCTTGTCCGGGATGACGGGTTGGGGATTGTGAGCAACACCGATAGCAACCGGCAAAGCTATTTACCATTTGCGGACCAGTGAAGCGCGGATTCGATACAGCGACGATAATTGGTATCGACTTGACGTGGAGCATTTCGAACGTAACGTTCAGCAGCATCACGTTTCGTCCCAGTCAAGCCACTTAGGTATTTAACAACTTCCGCTTTTTTTGGAGTCTGGTTCTTGCAGTCAAACTTCGCCGGCAATGCAGTCCAAATGACGTGGTCTAGTTCTCGCGCTTTGGCCCAATCACGAAGACCGAGAACTAGATCAGATTCCCGGCCCCCCTCAGTCCAACTCCCGATATCGTTAGGTTCATTCTTGGTCGGGATACCTTCGCGCGCGCGCAATGATTCGCGTGCATCTTTCAGTTCTGAACAATCCATGACAGCCCAAAGTGAACGTACAGGACTGGCAGATTTATCGAGCACGAGAGTGATGCGACCATTATCCGACTGATGCGCGAACTCGACTCGGACAAACGGTCCATCTTCAAGCCAACGAGTTTGAAGTGGTAAACTGCGGGGGTCCCATACAAGAGAGCCCCAACCCAAACAAGCGATTACGGGCATATTCTACCCCACCCTCAATGCGCCTCGTCCCAGTTCCCCGCCGCCCGCGCATCCACCTTCAGCGGGACATCAAGCTGCAACGCGGGCGCGGGTGAATTCTCCATCACGGCGCAGGCGACCTCAATCGTCCTGTCCACTTCCGCCTCGGGCGCTTCGAAAATCAGCTCGTCATGGACCTGAAGCAGCATTTTCGCGGACAGCTTCGCGCCCTCAAGCGCGTCCTCCATGCGCACCATCGCCCGGCGGATGATGTCGGCGGCGGACCCTTGTATCGGGGCGTTGATGGCGGCGCGCTCCTTGAAGCCGCGCACCTGCGCGTTCTTGGAATTGATGTCGGCATAGTGCATCC
>QIGN01000018.1 GCA_003228955.1 Hyphomicrobiales bacterium | reverse complement strand
GCTCAGAACTTTCCGTCATAGGCCTTGGCGTCGATGGGGATCGCAAGAAGCGTGAAACCGTCGCGGGCGAGCGCCTCCGCGACCTCGCTTTCGACCGCCGCGGCGGTTTTGGCGGTCCGGCCTGTCCCGCCCATCGCTTCGGCGAGCGCGGGGAAATCCGTGCCGCCGAAATCGACACCCAGATTCTTCATTCCGCTCTGGCGCTGCTTGAGTTCAATGAGCGCGAGGGATTGATCGGCGAAGACGACAACCAGTACGTTCAGCTTCAGATCGCGAAGCGTGGCCAGTTCGCCCATGATCATCTCCAGTCCGGCATCGCCCATGAAGGCAATAACCGGGCGACCGGGGCTGGCGAGCTTGTATCCAACGGCGAGAGGCAGGGCGCAGCCCATGGTGCAAAGCGCGGTGGATTGCAGCATGGAGCGCGGCTCATGGCACTCCCACATCTGCGACAGGAGAATCCGGTGCGCGCCCGAATCCGCCGTAATGACGGTGTCGCGCGGCGCGGCGCGGCGTATGGCGTCGATGGCCAGCGCCGGACCCCAGGCCTTGCCGGCGGAAAATCTCGATTTGAGGGCAATGCGCAGCACGTCGGCCTCGCCGCAGGACCAGAGGCCCTCCGCGCCATTGGCGGCCGTATTCGCAGCCCCGCCCGAAAGGGCGCTCAATCCGGCGCCGACACTGCATGTAAAGGAGATGTCCGCGTGATGCATATCGTGCCTGTTGGGCTCAGATGCGAATTCAATTGCCTTGGCCGGATCCCAGGGGTCCCGCCAGCCGGCGCGCATTTCAATGGGGTCGTAGCCCGCCGCGATCACCAGATCGGCTTGAGCGACAAACGGCATGA
Organism: Hyphomicrobiales bacterium; assembly: GCA_003228955.1. Lineage (GTDB taxonomy): Bacteria > Pseudomonadota > Alphaproteobacteria > Rhizobiales > Methyloligellaceae > UBA2767. The sequence continues at coordinate 18,163 of QIGN01000018.1, read as the reverse complement.
CGAGGGCGTCCGACACCGGAGACAGGCCATGCCCGCCCAGCGACAGGGCATGATCTTCGGGCAGAATGCCCTTGCCTTTGTATGTCGTCAGCAGCGGGATCCGGTGGGTCTCGACGAAATCGCGCACGGCTCCCGCCGCGCCCTCCTCATTGAGCACATCGAGTCCGGCGACCATGACCGGGCGCTTCGATGCGCGGAACATGGCGCGCGCTTTTTCCAGTGGAGGTCCCTCGGCGGGTCCCGCCGGCGCCGGGGCTTTGCGCCTGGGTGCGCTCGCGTTCACATGGTCGCGGGTGGCCAGCGAAATGGGGATATCGATATGCACCGGGCCGGGGCGGCCCTCGGTGGCGATCGCCAGCGCCTTGCAGATCATCACGTCGGTTGCATTTTCCACGGCGGTGAAACTGGCCTTGGTCACTGGCGCCATGAGCGCCGCGTGGTCCATGACCTGATGCGTATAGGTGAGCGCCTCGTCCGCATCGACACAGCCGGTGAGCACGATCAGCGGCACCCGGTCCTGCTCGGCATTGGCGATGACGTTGACCGCGTTGGCGAGGCCCGGCCCGATCGTCGCCAGCAGAATGCCGGGTGCGCCGTTGGCGTGATGCGTGCCCTCGGCCATGAATCCCGCGCCGTTTTCATGCTTGGCGAGCGAGAAGGCGATCCCCGCATCCTCGAGCGCGTGCATCATCGCCAGAACTTCGCCGCCCGGAATACCGAAGGCGTGCCGGCAGCCCGCCTCGTATAAACGGCTCGCTATTATGTCGACCGTGCTAGAGCCTGTTCCCATCATATTGACCCCTTTGACCGGTGTTTCGCGTTTGCTGGCAAGGCAGGCTTCGCGCAGTGGTCTGGCCCGACCACAAGTGAAGCATAACGCCGTCCAGCGGGCGCGAAAAACCGGCCTCCGGTGGGCCAAATCAGCCCATCGGCGTCGTTACACAACTTGCCCGATACGCAAGCATCGCGCTGCGTTGAGTGCCTAGCCGAGTGGGCTGATTTGGCGCCATCAAAGCAGTCAATATGATGGGAACAGGCTCTAGGCATTGGCGGCTTTCTTCGGGGAATTATGACCGTAATTCGCATAGCCGTCGCGGGTTTGCGGCAGCTTGCGCCCCAGCAGCTGGGAGGCGACCAGCGTGCGCAGGACCTGCGCGGTTCCCCCGCCAATGGTGAACATCCGCGCGTCGCGCACCATGCGCTCCAGCGGCAGGTTGCGCGAATAACCCGCCGCGCCGAACAGTTGCAGCGCGTCATTTGTGACCTTGATGGCGGTTTCCGATGCGATGATTTTGGCCTGCGCCGCATAGGTCATGTCAGGGAAGCCGGTTGCCTCGGCGCTGAGCGCGGCCCGCCACAGCATCAACCGCGCGGCGTCAAGACTGGTTGCCATATCGCTCAGCATCCATTGCAGGCCCTGAAATTCGCAGATCGGCCGCCCGAACTGCTCGCGGGTCTGCACATAATCGAGCGCCAGCTCATAGGCTCCCTGCGCGATGCCGAGCGCAACGGTGCCCGCGCCGACGCGCTGGCCGTTATAGGCGGTCATCAATCCGGCGAACCCGCGCCGCATCCCCTCGGGCGGAACGATGACCATGTCCTCTCCCACCTCAAGGTCGCGGAAATGGACTTCCGTCTCGGGGATGCCGCGCAGTCCCATGGCCGGTTCGCGCGCGCCGATCTCCAGGCCCTTCGGCGTGCCTTTGTCCGCGTCGCGCACCGCGATAAAACCGGCGATGCCAAGTTCCTTGCCCGCCTCATCGAAGGCGCGCGCGAAAATCAGATGCAGCCTTGAGACGCCCCCCCCCGTAATCCAGTGTTTCGTGCCGTTGAGGACCCAGCGCCCGTCTTTCCTGTCGGCCCGGGTCGTCATGGAGGTTGCACTCGATCCCGCGCCGGGCTCGGTGATGCAGATCGCCGGCTTGTCCCCGGACAGAACGATTTCGGCGGCGAGTTCTTTTTGCGCCTCGCTGCCATATTTCATGATTGCGCCGAGCGCGCCCATATTTCCCTCCACGACGATGCGCGAGGTGACGCCGCAGACCTTGGCCATTTCCTCGACAACCAGAACGGCATCCATATAACCAAGTCCGGGACCGCCATATTCTTGCGGGATCGTCATGCCGAAGAATCCACCCTTTTGCAGTTTCTCGACATTGTCCCAAGGGTAAGCCTCGGAGCGGTCGACCTCGGCCGCGTTCGGGCCGATTTCCGTTTCTGCCAGACGCCGGGCGCTGTCCTGCAACTGGCGCTGGGTTTCGGTCAGTTCAAACATCTGCTTTCTCCACTCGTCTGCCGGCGGCGATGACGCCATCGTCAACCAGCGCATCGATCTCTTGCGTGTTCATGTTCAGCAGCTCTTCCAGAATCTCCCGCGTATGTTCACCCAGCGCGGGGGGAAACTGGCGGTAGGATACGGGCGTTGCGGAAAGTTTGAGCGGGCTGCCGATGAGATCGGCCCCGCCGCCGGCAATGCGCTCATCTTCAAAACGCACGCGCATGGCGCGCGCCTCTGTCTGCGGTTCATCGAATGCCTGGGCGATATCATTGATCGGGCCCGAGGGAACGTTGACGCGCTCCAGTCCTGTCAACCAGAAGTCGCGGGGCTTGCGTTCCGTGATCCCGCGCAGCGTGTCGATCAGGACATCCCGGTTTTCAAGGCGCGCCGGGTTTGTGGCAAATCGCTGATCTTCGGCCAGTTCGGGCGCCCCGCCCAGTTCGCAGAACCGTTTGAACTGCGCATCATTGCCGACCGCCAGCATGAAATATCCGTCGCTGGCCGGAAACACCTGATAGGGCACGATATTGGGGTGGGCGGTTCCGTAGCGCCGCGGCGCGTCATTGGTCAACAGATAGTTCATGCCCGCATTGACCAGCCAGGCCAGCTGGGTGTCGAACAGGGCGACATCGATATGCTGTCCCTCGCCGGTTTTTTCTCGGTGGTGCAGGGCGGCGAGGATCGCCATGCCCGCATACATGCCGGTCATGATGTCGGAAATCCCCACGCCGACCTTCATCGGACTGCCGTCCGCCTCGCCGGTAATGCTCATGATCCCGCCCATGCCCTGGACCATGGCGTCATAGCCCGCGCGCGGCGCCATCGGACCCGTTTGCCCGAAACCGGTGACCGAGCAGTAGATCAGATCTGGGCGTACCTTGACCAGATCGTCATATCCGAGTCCGTATTTCGCCAGGCCCCCGACCTTGAAATTCTCCATGAAAATATCGCAAGTCCCGGCAAGCTCGCGAATGATCCGCTGACCCTTTGCGCTGGTGATATCGAGGGCGAGGGAGCGCTTGTTGCGGTTGGCGCTGAGGAAATAACTCGACCAGCCCGGCTCATCCGCTTTCGCGGCGTCAAGGAAGGGCGGACCCCACTGGCGCGTATCGTCGCCCGCGACGGGGCGCTCGACCTTGATGATGTCGGCGCCGAGATCGCCCAGAACCTGCGTCATTGTCGGCCCCGCCAGTATGCGCGACATATCCAGCACGCGCAGTCCGGCTAGGGGTCCGGGGGCTGTGTTTTTCTGGTCCATCATTTCACCAGGAGGTTCGAGAAAAAATGATCCCGGAATGGGACCGGACCATCCTACGCTCATTGCGGGCTTGAGAAAAATTGATTTTAATCAAGTGTTACGTGAGTTTTTGTCACGTCCCTCCCACAATCGTTATCCCGTTGTTCCGCGCGGATTCAGCTGCTGTCAGTCGGACCATCTCAGCGAGCACATCTTGCGTTTTTTCGTGTACGGATCCGACACGCGAAACCATGCCAATGACACGGAAGACCGTGTTTTCACCAAAGGGAATGACGCAAAGCGGCGCGGGGAACGGGTCGGCGATCGGCCGCAGGGGAACCACCGATACGCCCAGGCCGTGGCTGACCATCAGCGCGATCGCTTCAAGCGAGTCTGTTTCCATGCACTGATTGACCTTGATTTGCCGCCGCCGGATAGACTTGTGAATAAGCCGCCCGGCCCATGCGCTGCGGCTGAAGCGGATAAACGGCAGCTCTTGCAGTAGCTGGACGTCCGTTTTTGCCTCACACCCCTTTGGTGCGACCACCACGAGCGGCTCGCCATACAAACCGGTCCATATAAGATCCGGGTCAAGTTTGGCCGGAGGTTCACTGACCAGGGCCGCATCGATTTCACCGCGATCCACCATATGCACCAGCTCCGCCGACAAACCGCTGACCACGCGTGGTTGCAGCCGGGGATGCGCATTCTGCAACCGCCTCAAAACCCCCGGCAGGACCCCGGCCATGATCGTGTTGACCGCGCCAAATGTGAAGGACCCGGCCAGGTCATTGGGCTCCGAAACCGCTTCGGGAAGTAAATCGTAAAGCCGCACCACCTCGCTCGCCCGCGCCAGCAATTCGCGCCCGTTTGCGTTTATGGCCGGGCGCCGCATTGTGCGATCAAACAGCTCGGTGCGAAATTCCTCTTCAAGCGCCTTCATTTGCAGACTGACCGCCGACTGTGTCAGCCCGAGTTTGTCCGCGGCGGCCGCGAAACTTCCCTCCGAGGCAATGGTCATGAATGTCTTCAGGAGCCTTATTGACATGGTTTGAATTTCTTAGAGCGAGGACCCATTAATGGTATTCAATGTGCAAGATGGACACCATTGATGTGTCCTGACGTTAAGTCAAAAGGCGGGTATCATGATTTTCCAGCAGCTGTTCGACCCGGTATCCAGCACCTACACCTATCTGCTAGCCCGCCGTTATGGCGCGGAGGCGCTGATCATCGATCCCGTCATCGAACATGTGGACACCTATATCTCATTGCTGAACCGGCTCGACCTCAAGCTGGTCAAGGCGGTCGATACCCATGTCCACGCCGATCATGAAACCGGCTTGGGGAAGCTGCGCGACCTGACCAAATGCGTCACCGTCATGGGCGAGATGAGCGGCGCCGATGTGGTTTCCATGCGGGTGCGCGAGGACGAGACGATTGATGTGGACGGGATTTCTCTGCGGACCATATACACTCCGGGCCACACGGATGACTCCTATTCCTTCGCCAGCGCCGACAGGGTGTTCACCGGAGATGCGTTGCTGATCGGCGGCACCGGACGCACGGATTTCCAGAATGGCGACCCGCGTCAGGCCTATGACAGCCTGTTCAACAAGCTGCTGAAACTCCCCGGGGAGACGCTTGTATTTCCGGCCCATGACTATCACGGCAACACCGCCTCGACGATCGGCTATGAGACTGCCAGAAATCCGCGGTTGCAGGTAAACTCGGCGGACGAATATGCCGAGATCATGAACAATCTCAATCTGCCCGATCCAAAGCAGATGGATGCGGTGGTGCCCGCCAACAAGACGATCGGCCGGACCCTGAGCCAACTGGTGCGCCCGGGCGAAGAGATGGAGCCGGAGGAGGTCCGGGAGGCAAGCGCCCGTGACGATGCCATTCTCATCGATCTGCGCGAGGAAGGCGAGCGCGCGCGCGACGGATGGATCGCGGACTCAGTGCATATTCCCTACGGTGATCTGGACTCCCAGCTCACAGGCACCGGCACACTGACGCATCTCGCGCAGGACCATCAGGGCCGCATCGTGCTCTATTGCGCCTATGGAGAACGCTCCGCGCTGGCGCTGGATACCATGCGCAATGCCGGGTTCACCGGCGTCAGGCACCTCAGGGGCGGGCTTGCCGCGTGGCTTAATTCCGGTGGCGAGGTTGAGCGTAAAACCTAGCAGCCATAGCCCAGCGTCACGAAACACCAGACGCCCTGGCCGGTTTTCTTCGCCGCTTTGCCTGCGCCCCTGGCAACACCGACCGTCGCCTGACCGGCGCCCTTGACGGTTCCCTTCACCGCCCCGGCGGGACCCTGGGCAACGCCTTGAACAACGGTGCCCGTGCCTCTGACGATACCCGCTCCGGCAGTCCCCGCGCCCTGGACGACGCCCGCTCCGACCTTCTCGGTGCCTTGAACGGTGCCCTGAACGGCGCCCTGTATCGGACCGCTGGGGGTTTGCGTTTGTGCTTGCGCGGACAGTGAAAAAACAGCGGCGAGCGAGATCGCCGCAAGAAATGTTACACGCCTCATAATCTGCCTCCTGTAATGGGAGTTGCAACCATACTCCGCTTCGCGCGAATTGGCCAACGCCACTCACAAGGACATGATTGAGGCCTCAGTAAGACAAGACCGGCTTTCTGAAATATCAGCGTATCTTGATTCCGCCGGGCAGTTGGATGACGCCCCCGCCGGGAAGCTGAAACACCGGGCCCGTGGGCGGTGGTTTGATCTCCGTCCGCGGAATGCATGCGCTGCCGGTCCATTGCGGCTTGTTCGTCGGACATTGGCACGCGCCGTTCCTGTTGCGGAAGCGGCCGCCGGAACATTTGGGGGATGGCAGGGGTGTGATCCTGCCTCCGGGAGGCGGTACTGGTTTCCCGTGGGTCGGGGGGGGGATTGGTGGAGTAGAGAACTGGATGCACTGCTTGCCATTCCAGTTGGGCTTGTTTGACGGGCATACGCAGGCCTTTTTGGCGTTGGAGTAGATCTTGCCTCCCACGCATTTGGGTTTGGGACTGGGTTTCCTCGCGCAGATGATGTTCCCGACGGTCTTGATTTGATAGCCCTGCGCGGCCAGGATCGCGGCCTGGATCGGTTCGGCCTTGGACCACCCTCCGGGGCATATCGCCGGCTTCGGCTTGGCGCAATAGAGCACGACCCTGCCGCTTTTCCGGATGACGACCTGCCAGCCTTTCGGGACCTGGTTCCTGTTTGAGTAGGTCTGATAGCCCGAGGGGCAGATGACCCCCCCCGACGGCTTGGCGCAATAGAGCACGTTCCTGCCGCTTTGCCGGGTGATGACCTGCCAGCCTTTCGGGACCTGGTTCCTGTTTGAGTAGGTCTGATAGCCCGAGGGGCAGACGACCTCCCCCGGCGGCTTGGCGCAATAGAGCACCTGGTGGCCCCTGCGCCGGGTGATGATGATCCGCCATCCCTTCGGAATCTGGTTCCTGACCGTGTAGGGCTGAGAGCCGGAGGGGCAGATCAGCGGTTCTAACTCTGGTTCCGGCGGCGGAGGCGGCGGTGGAGGCGGCGGCGGTGGAGGCGGCGGAACAAACTGGGCAATGATCGAGGATGCGGCGCAGGCCCTGTTGTTGGCGGGGTTAGAGTCCGCTCCGCCGGCGCCGCCGAACAGGGCGCTCAACAGGGTTTGGTCAATACGGCCGGTGGATTGCTGACCCAGGGAATTCAGGAACGCACGAATGGCATTTCGCGTATTGTTGCCCATCTTGCCGTCAACCGGTCCGGGATTGAACCCGCGCGCGGCGAGGGCGCTCTGAACGTCTCGGACGCTCCCCTGGGTCTGCGATGCGCCGAACTTCAGCGTGGCGCAGTTGTTGGCGACGCCTCTCGCGTTGCGCGGCAATGCAAAATTGAGCGAGAGGGTCCGCGACTGGCCCGGCGCGAGGGTTGTGTTCGGATAGATGCAGTTCAGACCGCCGTGCGCTCTGGAGCAAACCCAGGGCGCGGGGCCGGACCCGGTCAGCCGCGCGTTCGCGGGCGTGATGATGTCGGAGACCACGATCTTCCCGCTATAGGGCGCCGTGCCCGCGCTGGTGACCCTGACCGTGAATCCGCAGTTTGAACCCGTTCCCGCCGCGCAGCTGTTCTGATTGGCGGTCTTCGACAGCGCCAGGTCCGGTTTTCCGGCCGGGGGCGGAGGAGGCGGAGCCCTTTCCGGTTGCTTGATGGTGATGATGGATGTGTGCACATCATTCTGAGGATTGACGTCCTTCACTTTAGGCTGTGGCCAGGACAGGGCCTTGGTATGGACGATTTCATCGCCCGGGAAGTTGGCCGGAATCACGGCGATGAATTGCAGCTTCACCTTTTCGCCGGGCGCTATCTTCAAGACCTGGCCCACGCACTCATACTTGCCCAGACCGGTCACCTTGCAGGAAAACCCCGGAGTCTTGCTCGCAATGCTTTTGATCCGCACGGCCGGCGACAGGGTGCCGCGCAGTCCGACGGCGCCAACGAAGGGGAGCTTGCCCTTGTTCTCGACCTCGGCATCGAGCGGGCAGTCGGTGCCGCGAATGCATTCCGACGGGCTCCATGGCGCCAGGTCCGGGAACGGCACGACGGCGATGGCGCAGTTCTTGTCGTTGAAAGCTATGACATTGTTTGGCCCTGGCGCGACTTCCGCACAGTTTTCGAATGTGGCGGAGGCGTATCCGGGCAGAATCGGGAACTCGATGCTGAAATTGGCGAAGGCGCCTGCCGGCAGCGCCGCGGGATTGCTGCAAGTGTAAGAACCGCCGGCCGGCACGCACGCCCAGCCCGGAGTGAGAATATTTGCCGGTCCGGTGCCCGGGTCCGGAATATCGGTGACCACGAGGGGAGCGGGGAAAGCAACATTGGCCAGATTAGAAATAAAGACGGAGAACTGACACGCATCGCCTTTCAGGCATGGGCCGGTGGGCGGCAATTTAAGGACCGCAAGGTCTTGCAGACAGTTGCCGGCGCCCTGGTCGCAGATCAGGGCGGTCGCGCTGGCCGTGTGATCTTCATCTACGCCATCGCCGTCATTGTCCCACTTGATGGTGGCGGTATTCGTCTGCCAGTGCAGCACTGGCGTCGCGGCCGGCAATTCAAAGGTCATTGATGTTGAGACCGTGCCGCCTGGAGGCAGACCGCCCGGGACCGGTGGACGGCTGCAGGTGTAGGGCCCCGCCAGTCCGACGCCGGGTACGCAGGCCCATAGCCCAGAAACCCCGAGCAGGGTGGCCGGGTGCGGGGTTAATTCATCGGTAAATTCGATCGGGCCGGCAAGCGGTGCGGTGCCGCTGTTCTTGATTCTTACAACAAAGCTGCACATCCATGGATTGCCGGCGGCGAGCCTTGAACAAGTTGGTTGCGCGTCTTTTTGTATTACTACCTTCGCCCGCGCGTCGGGATGCCATGGCGGCAGGTTGGCAAGCTCCGCGCAGTCATATTCGTTAAACGGGTTCACGTCGCCCGGCGCGCCGTCCCAGTCGATACTGGCGCAGTTGCGCACATGGGTGACGCCCGGTGCAATTGGCGGACCCTGGGTGAGCAGAATGAGTTCCCGGAACTCGCCCGGCGCGAGCGTTACGGGCGCGGCCGTGCTGCAACCGTAATTGTCCGGGCCGAGCGCCGCGCAGTTCCAGTCCGGCTTGGGTGACCAGTCGGTAATCGTGGCGCCAGCCGTGGTCGTGAAATCGTTTACGTTGAGCGGGCCGGTATAAGGCGCGGCGCCGACATTGGTGACGCGGACGATAAACTCGCACAGACCGAAGAAATCGCAGGCGCCGAACAGGCCGAATTTCTCAAGCTGCAGATCCGGAGCGTACAGCGGATGGCCCTTCGCGATGGTCGGGGCATAGGCGCAGGAGCGGTTATTGTAGGAGCGCTGGTCGACGCCGGCGCCGGGGATGCGCAGCTCGACGCAGTTGTTGTAGACGGGCTGTTTCCACCATGGCGGCATCTGGAAGACCATCTCAAGCGATATCTTCTGACCCGGTTTCAGCGAGACGCCCGGGTTCGTGCATTCATAGACGCCCGAGCCGGGGAAGGCCTCGCTGCAATTCCATCCCGGCGGCGGCGGGGTGAATCCGATCAACTGTGCGCCATTGTGCGCGATATCCTGGATGACCAGCGGGCCCGTGTAGGTCAAAGTGCCGGTGTTCTCGATTTCCACATCGAACGGGCAGACAATGCTGACGGAGCAGATTTCCAGGCGGGCCCGCTTGTGGATGTGCAGATCCATGATATCCGTGCGCTTGCCGCCGCATCTGCGCGCAATTTCCACATCGCCGACCTGGCCACTGGCCTGCGGGTCTTCGAACTGGCCGTCATAATCGACGAAGTAGCTCGTCCATGGCGGCACGTTCTGCGGCCTGACCAGCCCGAGTGCATTGCCTTGCAGCCCATGCACATTCAGCGGGCCGCCCTGGGCGAGCTGCGCGCCGAAAACCGGGTTGTCGCGCAATGCGTCGCCCGTGGACCACAAAGTGCCCTCGCACGCGCCGAGGCCGTAGCTGCCGTCGCCTTTCTTGCTGTAGCCATAGCCGATGGCGACGCCTCCGGAGGAGTTGCGGTTGGTGCCGGGGAAGCCGACGGCATAGTCATCGGGCGCCGATACCCAGCGGCTTGGGGTCGCTGGATCGTTTGGCGATTCAAGGTGGAAACGCAAAACGCGCGTCTTGCGGGGGCTGTGATATCTCGAATAGTCGTAGCGCGAAGAGATGCCGCCGCGCTGGGCCAGCAGCATGTCGCCGCTGCCGGTAAAGGCAATGTCGGAAACCGGATAGGCCTGGGGGTCGGGCGGCACATCGAGTTCCCAGCGCGGGTCGCCGGCGAAACTGCCGTCCTGGGTGATGCCGACGGACCAGATTTGCGGCCCCTCTTCCACCGAATAATACAGCCTGTCGCCGCGCACCGCGAGACCCCAGACGCGGCGCCCGGGCGCGGCCAGGCCCCAGCTGCTTGAGTCTTCGGCGTCAAAGGCGGGGCTGGTGATGTCGAGTCTGTTGGCCTGATCCTCGGGCACGGCATTCATGCCATTGGCGGGACGCCCCTGAAGTCCGTGATCATATGTGCCAAGTTCGTTCCCGTCCTTGTCGAAGCGATGAATGGTGCCGGTGTCGAGATCGGACACGAACAGCTGCTTGCGTCTGGCGTCATAGGCGATATTGCCAAGGCCGGGACCGGAATTGGGGAGGCCGCCGGACAGGATATCGGCGAATTTCGTGATCTCGCCGGTTTCGCCATTGATTTTCCAGACGGTCCCGGGTCCGCCGCCGCGCGCCTCGCCGAACTGCCCAACCATCCATTGCGCGCCGGGCTGGCCGAGCCTGATGCGCTCGGGCCGGCCATCGCCGTCGGCATCGGGCACGACAATCTGCAGCCCGTGCACGGAGGTGCTGGTTGCAAAGATGTTGGGCGGGTCTTCCTTGTCGAGTGCCAGTCCGAAGACCTGACCGATGTCCCGCGCGAAAATCTGAAATTTCGTTGGCGCGTTGAGCAGTTGCCCCTGGGGCGGCCCGCCGGGATTGGTGACGTCGAATATTTTCAGCGACGCGCCGTTGGGGTCGATAAATGTCTCATCAAGCACATTGACGCCCGGCGGCAGGGGCGCGCCCGGCGGTGGGGGCGCGGCGCCCGAGAAACCCGTGACCACCAGATCGCCGAGCCCGACCACGCCGGGCTTGCCCTGTTGTGCCTTGGCCATGGTGGCGAACAGCAATGCAAGCAGGAAGGGAAGCAGGAGAAGAAGTGCCGGGTAGGTTGAGGCGCGCGCGGCGCAAGGCGCAAGACAAGGCGTGCCGCGGCGCACTGGCTGGCCGGCCGAAAGTCCCGCAATGTCAATCGAACCGCGTACAGCCATGCGGCGGGTTTCCTCCCAAGAGACCGGCGCTCGTTCAGTCACGTTAGTTGGCCACCGGCCCAATATCAATAACGCAATTGTGAATTTTAGCACGCGTATCGCGGCGAATGGTTGCCCCGGCACCGGGCTCCCTCCATAATGGCGTGCACGGGCAACAGGTATAAATCGCCACATTATGAAGAGTCACCGGCGCCAGATCATTCGCGCGATTGTCTCGGCTTCAGCGCTTGGCGTATTGCCTCTGGCGGGCGCGGGGCGCGTTCTCGCGGCTTTGGCCGGGACATCACCCATAATAGCGGCGGCGGCGAGTCTGCGGTACGCGCTCCAGGAAACCGCCGCCGCCTTCGAGACGGGAACCGGCCTGACGCTTCGCCTGAACTTCGGTTCGTCGGGCAATCTCTCTCGGCAAATACGTCAGGGCGCCCCGTTCGAGCTCTTTCTTTCAGCCGATGAAGAATATGCGTTCGGCCTGGAGCGTGACGGGTTTACGGCTGGAGAAGGCGCCCTCTATGCACTGGGTCAACTGGTGATATTCGCCCCCGGCCAATCCCCGCTTCGCGTCGACCCGGAGCTGTCCGGTCTGGGGGCGGCGCTTGCGCGCGGCGACATCCAGCGCTTTGCCATCGCCAACCCTGACCATGCGCCCTATGGCCGCGCCGCGCGCGAAGCCCTCATGCGCGCCGGGTTGTGGGAGGCGATGAGGCCCAGGCTTGTGCTGGGGGAAAATATTTCGCAGGCCGCGCAGTTCGCCGTTTCGGGTTCCAGTGAAGGGGGGATGATTGCCCGGTCGCTCGCCGTCGCGCCCCGGTTTTCCGGGCGCGGAAGATTTGAGACCGTTTCGGGCGCATTGCATCGCCCTTTGCGCCAGCGCATGGTCTTGACGAAAGGAGCGGGGAAAACCGCGCGCGCTTTTTATGCGTTTCTTCGCGGACCGGCGGCGCGGAAGGTTTTTCTGGCCAACGGATTCGCGGAGCCTGGAGCGGAGTAGCAAAACATGGACTGGACTGCGTTTCTTCTTTCGCTGAAGCTGGCGGCATGGACCGTCGCCATTTTGCTGCCGCTCGGCATTTTCATCGCCCGCCACCTGGCGTGGAGGCGCTACCCCGGAAAGGCTTTCGTTGAGGCGGCTCTGGCGCTGCCGCTGGTGCTGCCGCCAACCGTTCTGGGCTATTATCTGCTGGTTGGCCTCGGCCGCGCCTCCCCCATCGGGCAGGTTTATGAGAACATTTTCGGTGCGCCGCTGGTCTTTACTTTCGAGGGGCTGCTGATTGCCTCGATCATATTCAACCTGCCCTTTGCCGTGCAGCCCATGCAGCGCGCCTTCGAAACCATTTCACAGGAAATCCGCGACGCGGCGTCCTGCTGCGGCATGACCTCATGGCGCAAATTGTGGCGCATTGAATTGCCGCTTGCCTGGCCGGGGATCATGACCGCGTTTGTGCTGACCTTCGCCCACACGATCGGGGAATTCGGGGTGGTGCTGATGGTCGGCGGCTCCATTCCCGGCGAAACGCGGACGGCGGCGATTGCGATTTACGACCGGGTTCAGGCCTTCGACAACGCCGCCGCGGGTGCGATGTCCGCAATGCTCCTGGTAATTTCGCTGATCGCAATCGGCATCGCCAATCTCGCCACCTCTCGCGCCGGCGCCCGCCGTGGCTGACCGGTCGAAAGGGCTCGATGTCTCTCTGGAGCAGGATGCGCCGATCCCGCTGAACGCCCGCCTGAGATGCGAGCCGGGCCAGGTTCTGGCCCTTGTCGGGCCCTCGGGCAGCGGCAAGTCGACCATTCTGAGCGCCATTGCCGGGCTGCGCAATATTGCTAATGGGCGCATCTCCTGCAACGGGAGCGTGTGGTATGACAGCGCAAAACACATCAACATGGCGACCCGGCTTCGGCGCGTCGGGTTCGTGTTTCAGAGCTATGCGCTGTTTCCGCATCTTTCGGCGCTGGCCAACGTCATGGAGGGTCTGGGGTCCGGCTACAGGGGTAGCCGGGAGAACCGTGCCCGCGAGCTGCTGGAGCTGGTGCGTCTTGGCGGCCTCGAGGCGCGTCGGCCCTCGGAACTCTCGGGCGGCCAGCAGCAGCGCGTGGCCGTCGCCCGCGCGCTTGCCCGCGACCCGAATGTGCTGCTGCTGGATGAACCCTTTTCATCCGTGGACCGGGTGACCCGCCAGCGCCTGCACCGCGAGTTGGGTCATTTGCGCGGCGAGTTGCAAATGCCGATTGTGCTGGTGACGCACGATCTGGAGGAAGCGGTTCAGCTGGGGGACCGGATGAGCATTCTTCATCGCGGTCATACGCTTCAGGAGGGCGCGCCACGCGATATCATGGCCCGTCCCGCGAACCGGGAGGTTGCCCGGCTCGTCGATCTGAAAAATATTTTTCAGGCCCGCATCGCCGCACAGCGCCCTGGTGCTGGCATCACCGCGCTGGTGTGGGGATCAACCACGCTTGAGGCCGGATACGCGCCCGGGTTCGCGGCGGGCGATCTGGTCGACTGGGTGATCCCCTCGGGCCGCGTTATTCTGCACCGGCGGCGGCGCCCCTCGCGCGGTATACGCGAGAACCCGGTCCGGGGCCGCGTCGAAAGCATGGTCGCGCTGGGTGACACGGTCACTGTTGCCATCAAAGTGGACTCCCTTGACGGTTATCCTCTGTTCATGTCCATGCCGGTTCACGCCGCCGAGCGGAACTCCGTCGCTCCGGGCGAGCGGGTCGGCGTTTCGCTGATTCGCGACGACATCCATATTATGCCGGCACAACAATCGGAGACGCGTGACGATGCCAGCGCGGATATATGAGCGCGGGTTGCGCGCGCCCTGGCTGGCCGCGGGCATTGCCGTGCTTCTTGCGGCGTATCCCGGCGCGGCCTATGGGGCCTGTGAGACCGAGACCCTGCGCACCGCTTCCATCGCCGAGGTCATTGATGGCCAGACCCTGCGTCTTGAAGATGGCGGCGGCGTCCGCCTGATTGGCGCGCTCGCGCCGGAGACGCCGCGCTGGTGGAAGGGCACGAAACCCTGGCCGCCGGCGGAGCGCGCGCGCCGCGCGCTTGAAGAGATGATCGGGGCGGACAAGGTTGAACTCGGATTTTCCGGAAATGAGGAAAAGCGCGACCGGCATGGCCGGTTTCTGGCGCAGCTTTTCGTGCTGCGCGGTCCGGAGCGCATCTGGGTCCAGGGGCAGATGATACGGCGCGGGTTGGCCCAGGCCTATTCGTTCAAGGGCCACCGGGCCTGCGCGCGCGATTTGCAGGCGTTGGAGCGCAAGGCCAGGGCCGGTCGCGCCGGTCTCTGGCGCTCGGGCAAATTCGCGATTCTTCGCGCCGGGAACGTTACCGCCTTGTCGAAACGCGGCGGCGCCTTTCAGATCGTGGAAGGAAAGGTGCTCTCGGTGGGGCGGACCAGCGCGTGGAGTTTCCTGAATTTCGGCGCCGAATGGCGGACGGATTTTACCGTGGCGATCCGCGCGGGCGACCGGGCCCGGTTTAAGGCTTCGGACATTTCCCTCGATCAGCTTGAGGGCAGGCGCGTGCGGGTGCGCGGCTGGGTTGAGCGCTGGAACGGTCCGGTCATAAAGGCCACCCACCCCGAGCAGATCACGATTGTGGAGGAGACCGGCGACGCCGGGTCCGGCAATCAAGAATGACAGATGGAACGAGGTGTTCGTAAAACCTGACCTAGCAGTCCAGAAGAACCTCTCCGTCCGATCCAATCATGACCTCGGAGCGGATGCGATCGACCAGGCGAAGACTGGTCTGGACCATGGCGCGCAGCACATCGAAGTCGACCGGCTTGGAGATATAGTTGTCGGCGCCAAGTCTCAGCCCGGCGATCACATGTTCCTTGTCGGCGAGCGCGGACAAAAAGATAAACGGCATTTCCGCCGATATCCCGTGGTCGCCGCGAACTTCTTTCAGAAGTTGATATCCGTCTTTGCGGGGCATCGTGATATCGCAGATTACCAGATCGGGATGGTGTTGCAGGATTTGCTTCAATCCCTCATGCCCGTCGCCCGCCTGCAGGACCCGGTAACCCTCGTCTTCAAGTTCCTCGACGATATCCTCGCGAAGCAGCGCTTCGTCGTCGATGCAAAGTATAGAGGCAGCCATTTTCTCCTCCTGGAGGTCGTATCATTCACCCGTCATGCCGCCCGATGCTCGCTGTTTCCGGCGGATGAAGGACCGCCGATGGGCAGAAAGACCCTGAACAGGCTTCCCTCACCCTTGCTGCTTTCCACCGTTATCTTTCCCTCATGTAACTCCACTAAGGTTTTTACAAGGTTAAGACCGATCCCGGTGCCCGCGATCCCGGCCGATGTTTTTGCCCGGAAAAAGCGCTGAAACATGTTTCTCAGGTCGTCGGGATCGATGCCAAGCCCGTGATCCTTGACTTCAACCACCGCGAATTCGTCTTCGCTCCAGCCCCGCACATAAATATCAGTGGCCTCTGGAGAGTATTTCACCGCATTCGAAACCAGATTTGAGAAGACCTGGGCAAACGCTCCCTGGTCTCCGCGGATTTTCTCAGGCAAGGCCTTTAAATCGCACGAAATATTGTAGTCCGGAGTGAGCTCGATCTGGTGCATGGCGGCCTCAAGAACAACGTATCGGAGATCGCATTCGCCGATTTCAATATTGATCTTTCCCTCTTCGATCCGGGCGGCGTCCAGCGTGCTTTCCATCAGCTGGGTCATGCGCCCGACGGCGCCCCTGATCTTTTTGACACGCTTGACCGTATCCTCGGGTGTCAGATTTCCGGAGCGGCGCAATAGCCGTTGCGCCGCGCTGTCGATGATCGCCAGCGGCGTGCGGAACTCATGGCTCGCCATGGACACGAACTGCCGCTGAAGCTCATTCAGCTCTTTTTCCTTCGCCAGAGCCGTCCGGAGTTCATCGGCGCGTTGCTTGAGTTCGGTGGTTGCTTCGTTGACGATGTCCTGCAGATGGTCGCGGTGGCGAATAAGTTCGGCTTCATGGCGCACCTCCGTTGTCCGGTCGGCGCCCGTGCCGCGATACCCGGTAAATGTCCCGTCCACATCGAACACCGGGCGTCCGCTGATAACCCAGTGCTGTGTCTCGCCGCTTTCGTCTTTCACCGCATATCTGAATTCGCGGAAGGGCCTTCGCGCTTCCAGATCGGCCAGATGGGAATCCCAGTCCGCTTCGCCATCCTTGCCGATTTCATCGCGTGTCCTGCCGAGAAGCCGCTCCACCGGCACACCGGTCACCTGCGTAAAGCGCTGCGAAAAATAGGTGAAGCGCAGGCTTTCATCGCATTCCCAAATCCAGTCCGAGGAAATCTCCACAATATCCTTGAAACGCTGCTCGCTGCTTTTCAGCGCTTCATTCGCTTTGATGCGATCGGTTGGCCACGCCGTTTTCGGCGATTACCGATACGACGTCGCGCACCCACAGGGCGCGGCCATCGGCTGTCATAATCCTGTACTCGAAATCATGGTCCTTGCATTCTTTCGTCGCCTCCATACAGAAATTTACAGCCGCTTCGCGATCATCGGGATGGATCATGTTGACGAAAAAATTTTCTGTGTACCAATCTTCGAGGGAATAACCGAACAGCTCGATGGCCTGCGGTCCGACATAGGTGTAGCGCATCGTCGCGGGGTCGAATTCCCAGGGCACGACATTCGTCGTCTCGACCAATGTCTTGAAACGCTGCTCGCTGTCATGCAGCGCCTGCTCGGACTTCACGCGTTCGGAAATGTCCTCATGGGTGGTGAGCCAGCCGCCGCCGGGCATCGGCTGATGAGCAATGGCTATCGAACGCCCGTCACTGAGATGCTGGACCTTGCTCGAAAACTCACGGCTTTCCACCCACGTCATGCGCTCCTTGATATATTCCTCCGGGTTGGCTCCCGAGTAAATGCCGTTGGCGATACGGTATTCCAGGATTTGGCGCAGCGCGACGCCGGGTTTCATGACATCTGGAGGCAGGTCATAGATCCGCGCATAGCGGTCGTTGGAGACGATGAGCCGCTTTTGCGCGTCGAACATGCACAGCCCCTGGGTCATGTTCCCCAGGGCGGCGTCGAAGCGCGCGTTCTGCGCCACCAGTGCCTGGTCCCGCTTGTGAAGCTCTGCCGTCACCCGGGCCTTAAGCGTCTTCTCGGTGCGGTCACGTTCGGCGACACTGCTCATCTGGTTGCACACGTGAGAAAGTATCTCTTCAATCTGCGGGTTCGGCTGGATGGGTTGCGACGAGTAAAATTCGAGTACGGCGGCTATCCGGTCGCGTATCTTTACCGGGAACGCCGCGCCGCCCACGAGGCCCGACCCCTTCGCCGCCTCGGCTCTGGGAAAATTGGACTCCACGGTCACATCGCGGAGCCACACCGGATTGCCCTCCTTGAAGACCCGGCCCGGCAAGCCGACGCCTGGATCGCACAAGGTGCGCTCGGTGGTTTCCCTGAACGACCCGAAACGGGTCTCATCGGTAAAATACCAGGCGCCCGCGGGGCTTGAGCGGCCCGTGCCATCGTCGCTGGGGAGGTAGACATGGCCCACCTCCCAGCCGGTAAATTTGCAAATACGCTCAATGCAGATCGCATAGGCTTCGTCCGCATCGGCGGATTCATTCGCATCCACCGCAATGGCCTTCATGAGGTCCATGGTCGCGGCCTGCGCTTCCAGCAGCTCGGTCTGCCTGATGATATCGGTAATGTCGGTGTGGAGGGAGACGAAGCCGCCACCGGGTGAAATTCTTCGCTGAATCTTGACCGTCCGTCCGTCCGCCAGCGTGTGCTGCTCCGTCGTATCTTCAGCGA
>QIGN01000085.1 GCA_003228955.1 Hyphomicrobiales bacterium | reverse complement strand
TATTGTGCTTTCCTCGCGGGCTCATGGCGAGACCAGCGCCATTGTTGAGCTTCTTACAGCTTCGCATGGCCGTCATTCGGGTCTGGTGCGGGGCGGGCGCTCCAAACGGCTGCGTCCGGTTCTGCAGACCGGGAATCTTGTAAGCGCCGAATGGCGCGCACGGTTGTCCGAGCATCTCGGCAGCTACGCAATCGAACTTCTCGAGGCCCGCGCCGCGCGCATTCTCGATGACAGGAGGGCTCTTGCCGGGCTCAACTCCCTGGCCGCGCTCGCGCGGCTTCTGCCTGAACGCGAACCGCATGCCCGGTTGTTCAAGGCATCGAACCTGGTTGTCCAGGCTTTTGCCGATGGCGAATATTGGCCGGCATTGCTGGCGCGATGGGAAATGGGATTGCTCGAAGAGCTTGGATTCGGCCTCGATTTCAGCTCATGCGCGGGAACGGGCTCCACTGTAAATCTCGAATATGTTTCACCCAAATCCGGAAGGGTTGTCAGCCGGGAGGCCGGCAAGCCCTACAAGGAAAAGCTTCTTCCGCTGCCGGCCTTCCTGTTGCGGGACAATGGGCAGGGTTCAGTCCCGACGCCAGCCGATGTGGCCGATGGCTTCCGCCTGACGGGTTACTTCCTCAACAAGAATATCTGGAGCCCGCGCGATCTGCGGCCGCCGGCGGCCCGCGAACGGCTGATTTCCCTGCTTGAAGTGTAACCTGTAGCCTTCCGCCGGCGGCAAAGGGCGCCTCGCCCATGCCTTTGCCACGACCGTTGTGCGACTCACGCGGTTGCGTTATTTGTGAAAAATGGGCGACAACAAGAGACATGACGACGGCGCTCAAGCCGTTGATCTGCGCGCCGCGCTTGAAGAGCGCTATCTCGCCTATGCGCTTTCCACGATCATGCACCGGGCGCTTCCAGATGTGCGCGACGGGCTCAAGCCGGTTCATCGGCGCCTGCTCTACGCGATGCAGCAATTGAAGCTCGACCCCGAAGGCGGCTTCAAGAAATGCGCCCGCGTCGTGGGTGATGTGATCGGCAAATATCACCCTCATGGCGACCAGGCGGCCTATGACGCGCTGGTGCGTCTGGCGCAGGATTTCGCCGTTCGCTATCCGCTGGTGGACGGGCAGGGCAACTTCGGAAATGTCGATGGCGATAACGCCGCGGCCATGCGCTACACCGAGGCCAAACTGACCGATGTCGCGGCCGCATTGCTGGAGAACATTACCGACGATACGGTCGATTTCCGCGAAACCTATGATGGCAGCGAAAGCGAGCCGGTGGTTCTGCCGGCCAACTTTCCCAATCTTCTCGCCAATGGGGCGGCGGGCATTGCGGTCGGCATGGCCACAAGCATTCCGCCGCACAATGCCGGTGAATTATGCGATGCGGCGCTCCATCTCATAAAATTCCCCAGCGCCCGCGTGGAAACACTCATCGAATTCGTGCCGGGCCCCGATCTGCCGACCGGCGGCCTCATTGTCGAGCCGAGGGAGTCGATCATCGAATCCTACCGGACCGGGCGGGGCGGTTTCAGGGTCCGGGCACGCTGGGAGAAAGAGGACCTTGGACGGGGCGGCTATCAGATTGTTGTCACCGAAATCCCCTATCAGGTGCAAAAGGCGCGGCTGATCGAGAAGATCGCTGACTTGATGCAGGCACGCAAATTACCGCTTCTGGCGGATATTCAGGATGAATCCGCCGAGGATATCCGCATTGTCTTTGAACCGAAAAGCAGGACGGTTGACCCCGAACTCCTCATGGAATCCCTCTTCAGGCTCACGGATCTGGAATCGCGCGTCGCACTCAATATGAATGTCCTGAGCCGGGGCAAGGTTCCCAATGTTCTGGGTCTTGGCCAGGTCCTGAGAGAATGGCTTGAGCACCGCCAGGTTGTACTGGTGCGCCGCTCAAAGGACCGTCTGGCGAAAATCGACCGCCGCCTGGAAATGCTCGAAGGCTATCTGATCGCCTATCTCAATCTGGATGAGGTGATCCGTATCATCCGGCAGGAGGATGAGCCCAAGCAGGACCTGATGCGGACCTTCAAGCTTTCCGATTTGCAGGCCGAAGCCATTCTCAACATGCGGCTGCGCGCCTTGCGCAAACTCGAAGAGATCGAAATCCACGGCGAGAACGACCAATTGAAGGGCGAACGAAGCGGGCTGAAGAAACTGCTGGCATCGGAAAAACTTCAGTGGTCGCATATTGCCGGCGAAATCAGGGACATCAGGAAGCGCTTTGGCCCGAAAACTGAAATTGGACGCCGCCGGACCGGTTTTGCCGGCGCGCCCGAGGTGGAGATCGATATTGCCGCCGCGATGATCGAGAAAGAACCGGTGACGGTTGTCCTTTCTCAAAAGGGCTGGATACGCGCCCTTCGCGGTCATCTTGATGATACGGCCACCTTGCAGTTCAAGGATGGTGATGGCCTCAAACGCGCCCGGAGCGCGATGACCACCGACACGCTTGTACTATTCGCGACCAACGGCAAATTCTATTCGCTGGGAGCGGACAAGATGCCCGGCGGGCGCGGCCATGGCGAGCCGGTACGGCTGATGGTGGAGCTGGAGGAAGATCACGACATACTGGATATTTTTGTCCATCAGCCGGGCAGAAAACTGCTTGTCGCCTCAAGCGCCGGCTATGGGTTTGTGGTCAATGAAGATGACGTTGTGGCGATGACCCGAAAGGGCAAGCAGGTGCTCAATGTAGCATCCCCCGATGAGGCGCTGGTTTGCGCGCCCGGCGATGGCGATATGGTGGCCGTCGTCGGCGAGAACAGGAAAATGCTCTGTTTTGCCCGCGCGGAACTCAATGAAATGGCGCGCGGGCGCGGTGTGCGCCTGCAACGATACAAGGATGGCGGCATGGCGGATGCCAAAACCTATAACAAGGCCGACGGTCTCACATGGTGCGATTCATCGAACCGCACCTGGACCGTCACCGAACTTCGCGACTGGACCGGATCACGCGCACAGGCCGGGCGGCTTCCGCCAAAAGGCTTTCCAAAAAACAACAAGTTCGGTTTTGGATTTTAGCGTAAGTAACTCGAGCCAAACTCATGCCGCAACCAGCACAAACACGGCTCATACCAAATCTCATTTACGATGTGGGCATGCATTCGGGCGAGGACACGGAGTATTACCTGAAAAAAGGCTTCGATGTCGTG
Organism: Hyphomicrobiales bacterium; assembly: GCA_003228955.1. Classification (GTDB taxonomy): domain Bacteria; phylum Pseudomonadota; class Alphaproteobacteria; order Rhizobiales; family Methyloligellaceae; genus UBA2767. Next base: position 15,280 of record QIGN01000085.1, on the reverse strand, counting down.
GCCTTCGAGGCCAACCCGGACCTGATTGCAGCGAGCAAACAGGCATTCGCCGATGTGATTGGCGAGGGCCGTCTGCGGATTGTCGAGGGGGCCATTGTGCCCGACCTGACGGCTGAATTCGCCGTGTTCTACAAATACGAAACACGGTCGAAATGGGGAACCATCGACAGTGGTCTTGTGCAGTCCAGTGCCAAGCGCGCCGATGGCGCGGTCGAAATCAAAGTGCCCACGGTAGATTTCGCGTCGGTGCTGCGCGAGACCGGCATTCCCTACTACATGAAGATCGATATCGAGGGCGCCGATATTCATTGCCTTGAAGCACTGGGTGCATTCGAAACCAGGCCGAACTACCTTTCTATCGAGGCGATCGAGCAGAGTATCGAAAGTCAGAAACGTCAGATCGATCTGCTGGAAAGTTTCGGCTACACATCATTCAAGGCCGTTCCACAGGCGCGGATGCACCGCAGGAAACTGCCTTCTCTTTCACTGGAGGGACAAACCGTCGAGCATAGGTTCGCCAAAGGCTCGTCGGGGCCATTTGGCGCCGACCTTGGCGGCGAATGGCGGAACCGCGATCAGATACTTTCTGAATATGACGCGATATTCCGTTTGAACCGGCGTTTCACCGGATCGCACTTATGGAAAATGGCCTGGTCACGTAAACTGGCCCGCAAGGCAATCGAGTTGTTCGCGCGAAGAACCATCCCGGGCTGGTACGATACCCATGCGCGCCATGGCAGTAACTCGAACTCTGAACGGTAGCCGGCATAGGCTTGGGACTGGCTGCGTGCAGCTTTACATGGCCCCGGGCTCCGGTCGCTCCCATCCCCTGGAGGTCAAAATCTCGATGGGCTGGAAACGGGTCTTGTAGCCCATCTTGGAGGACCCTTTGATCCAGTATCCCAGATAGAGGTATGGAAGCCCCAGCTTTCGCGCCAGCTCGACATGCTCCAGGATCATGTAAGTTCCAAGAGAGCGCGCGGCCAGTCCGGGTTCATAATAACTGTAGACCATGGAGACGCCGTCGCTCAGACGGTCGCATAATGAAGCGGCAACCAGGGGCGGTTTTTCGCTGTATACGAAACCATCTTCATCTGGTTCAGGACACTCTCCCGGCATCCGGTATTCGCTCAGAAATGTGTTTACAACGCTGTCCTCGATCATCACCGCATAATCGAGCACGCTCATGTCGGCCATGCCGCCGGCGCCGTGGCGCTGGTCGATATAGGACCGGAAAAGAGAATATTGCTCCGATGTGGGCACAGGGGAAATTCTCTTCGACCTGAGGTCCTTGTTGCTGCGCAAAACCCGTTTGAAGGCGCGCCCGGCCCGAAATTCATCAACAATGATGCGAACCGGCACGCAGGCGCTGCAACCATCGCAATAGGGCGTGTACGCAATATTCTGGCTGCGCCGGAAACCGCCCTTGAGGAGATTGTCAATCAGGGCGCTGGGGCGCCCTTGAGAGAGATGCGTAAACAGCTTCCGCTCCTGCCTGCCGGGAAGATAAGGGCAAGGCTGTGCCGTTGTAATGTAGAACTGCGGGAAGTCTGTTTTGTGTTCGCTCACATTTGCACCAGGCTCATGATCGCTTCAAATCCTGTCTTTTACGGTCGCCACTGCATGTCGAAATAGAATGGCGCAAATAAGGAAAACGCAACCCATATTATCAAGATCAAGGGGATGCCGGCAAACATGAAGTCGCGAAACCGGTAATGCCCCGGCCCCATGACGATGAGATTGGTCTGATAGGCGATCGGAGTGGCGAAGGAGCAATTGAGCGCAAAAATCAGCCCATAGACAAAGGGTGCCGGGTCCACGCCGATCTCATTGGCGGCGCTGACGACAATGGGAGCGAACAGGGCCCCTGTTGCGTGATTGCTCAGGAAATTGGTGAGGATGGCGGTTAGCAGAAACAGCGCGGAAAGGAGTGCGGCCGGGCCCCAGTCCGCGAAAATCTCAACAACGCCGCGGGCGAGGAATTGCGCGCCTCCCGTGGCCTCCAGAGAAACCGCCATGGCGAATGCGGTGCCGATCAGCAGAAAAATCTTCCTGTCGAATGCCCGCGCGGCCTGCGGCAGGGTCAGCGCGCCGACCAGGATCATGGCGATCGCTCCGGCCATTGCGGCGATGGCGATGGGGACTTTGCCACTGGCGGCGGCGAGGACCATGATCAGGAAAATGGCAATTGCGCTCTTGGCATGATGCGGCACCGGCAGTTCGGCGCGCGAGCGCGCCAGCAGCAGCAGATCGCGATGATCGCGCAGCAAGCGGACGGCGTCCGGGGTCCCAAGGAGCAACAGGACGTCGCCGGCGACCAGACGGATTTCATTCATGGGCGCGCGCATCATGCGGCTGTGGCGCTCAACCCCCAGCAGGGTGCAACCGGTATCGGCTTTGAACCGTTCGGGATTTACGGTACGGCCAATGCGCTGGGAGCCAGGGGCGATAACCACCTCGGTCATGATCAGGCGTTCGCGTTCGGGCGAGGCCTGGAGCGTATCATCCGTTTCCGCCGCGGCCTCGGAAGATGCCAGACCGCCTATCATGGCGCGGTCACGGGCGATGGCATTCATCAAAACGCGCCGGGTGGCCGCGATCATCATGATATCGCCTTCCTGGAGCTCCATCTCTTCAAAAGGCGGTAGAAATGACCGGCCGCGCCGTTGAACAAGGCGCACGGTCATCTGTTTGAGGTCAGGGAACATGCCGGCGGTTGAGCGCATACCCTTCCAGGGGTGAGTGTCACCCAGCTGGATTTGTGCGATGAACTGCTTGCCGCGTTCTCCCGAAGCCTGGCTGAATGCAGGGCTGGGTTTAATGAGCCGGGGTATCACGAACAGCACATAAAGCGCGCCCACCGAGGCAAGGAATAGGCCCGGCACCGCGAAATCGAAGAACCCGATGGGCGCCGCGCCAGCTTTTTCAGCGACGGCGGCGGCAATCAGGTTGGCGGACGAGCCGACAAGCGTCGTCATTCCGCCAAGGATCGTGATGAAGCTGAGCGGCATCAGCACGTGCGCGGCAGTTTGTCCCAGCCGGGCGGCAAGCGCTGTCAGAATTGGAATGAAAATCACGACGACCGGCGTGTTGTTGAGAAAGGCGCTCAGGGAAGCTGCCACCACAAGGGTCACGCCCAGGGCCGCCGCAGGTGCGATCCTGACCAGGCCAGTGAAAATCTCGGTGGATTTCTCGATCGCTCCGGTCTGGAAAAGCGCCTGACCGACAATCAGCAATGACAGGATTGTAAACACGACGGGGTTGGCGAACCCGGCAAGAAGGGTCGTGACATTTACCTGTGTTTCGCCAGCATCCGCGGGCAGTGGAAACACATGGAACAGGATGAGAAGGGCAAGAACAGTTAGTCCCGCCGACAGCTCCAGGGGGATGCGGTCAATGGCGAAAAGGACAACTGCCGCGCAGATGACCGCATAGGTCATCCACATATGCCCATATTCTATCCCGACGCCGGTCATCCCGGATTATGTGCGCAAAATCAGCCCTGTGTCGCCTCCAAAGCGGAGATGTTCACAGGTGTGCCAGCTGAAGTGCGCTAGCCGCGTTTATAGGTTTTGGCGCGGGCATCCGTGTTGATCACCACCGTTCCGGCGAGGAAGTCATGCAGGCACCGTTTGCGGCCATTAAATGGCGCAATCGCGAGCACAAAGGGCGTGAGAAGTGTAACCGAGAAATAGAACAGCACCGCGTGGAAGGCCGCGAGCAGGGCATACATCGGCGCGCCATACCAGGTCCGCATCTGCAAATCCGTGGACCGCATGCCGATTGTCGCCGATTGCGGCCGGCTCAAGGTGTAGGCGTTGTAGGCAAGTGCGACAGCCGGGAAGGCCACGCCAATCAGGAGCCAGGTCAGCCCGAATGTGAATATGCCGGCAAAAAGCAGCAGCAGATAGACCGCCATGGTCAGAACCAGAATGATCGTAATGTCGATCAGGAACGCTATAATACGGCGCGCGAGGACGCCTTCGAAATATTCGCGATTGCGTACTGGATCATAGGCATGCGGCTTGTCCGAGGCCGAAAATGAAAGCTGTTCGGGCGGGTTCGCGCTTGGCTCTGTATCGAATTCAACTGGCATGTATCCGGAGGCCTCTTGCCGGGGTGATATTCCGCATTTGTTATATGGTAGTACGATGCTTCCGCGGCAAGTAATCCGTGACTGTTGCTCGTAGGGTTCTGACCCTAGAAAGTGCCAAATTCAGACCCCGCCGGACCTGTCATGCGGGTGACTTTGAAGCCCGCGGATTTTAGTGCCTCGGTAACCTGATTCCCATGCACGGCGTCCTTTGTCTCTAGGACGAAATCAAGTGTGGCGCCCTTGGCCGGGACATCCAGGAACATCCGCTGGTGAGAGACTTCCAGAATGTTGGCTCCGGCCTCGCCGAGCAATGTCGATATGACCCCCAAAACGCCCGGCTGATCGGAAATCAGCAGCCTGAGGGAAATAATCTTTTCCTCACGCTCAAGCCCCCGCACGACGATTGACGCCAATATGCGCGGGTCGATATTTCCGCCCGTAAGAACAAGTCCGACCTTCCGGCCCTTGAACCGGTCCGGTTCCTTGACAAGTGCCGCAAGTCCGGTCGCGCCCGCGCCCTCCGCCATGGTTTTCTGGATGGTGAGGAACGTGCACACCGCACACTCGATCATGTCCTCGTCGACCAGAATAATATCTGAAACAAGTTCTTTTACGACAGGCAGCGTGAGGGCTCCCGCCGCCTTGACCGCGATGCCTTCGGCCAGAGTCTGCCCGCCGCAAACCGGATCCTCGCCGCGAATGCCGTGATACATGGAAGGATAGGACGCGGCCTCGACGCCAATAATTTCAATCTCGGGCTTGAGGGCTTTGGCCGCCGTTGCAATCCCGGCGATTAAGCCACCGCCGCCGACAGGGACGACAAGAGTATCGATTTCAGGCTCGTCGGCCATTATTTCGAGCCCGACAGTGCCCTGGCCGGCGATGATGAGCGGGTCGTCGTAAGGGTGGATGAGGGTCAGGTCGCGCTCCGCTGCGATTCGATCCGCCATGACCCGCGATTCCAGCAATGTTTCTCCAAAGAGCAATACCTCCGCGCCGAGCGCTTCGGTATTGCCGACCTTCACGAAGGGCGTCCCCTCCGGCATGACGATTGTGGCCGGAATGCCGAGGCGCGATGCATGATAGGCGACCGCCTGGGCGTGATTGCCCGCCGACATGGAAATAACACCGCGTTCGCGTTCATCGGGCGTGAGCGAGGAGAGCTTCAAAAATGCGCCACGGTCCTTGAATGAGTTGGTAAACTGAAGGTTCTCATACTTGACGAAAACTTCCGCGCCCGTGAGGGCGGAGAGTTTCGGCGCGGCTATGAGCGGCGTGCGCACCACATGCTGGCGCAGGGCGTCAGCCGCATTTTGTATGTCCTCCAAAGAGATGCCGTGGTGGGGCGGGCTCTTGGCCGCCGCGGCCACGTTAGCGCCCCTCGCCAAGGCGCCGCGCAACGCGGGGCGCGAAATAGGTGAGAATTCCGTCGGCTCCCGCGCGCTTGAAGGCGATCAGACTCTCGAGCATGACTTTTTCGCCGTCCAGCCAGCCATTCCCGGCGGCCGCCATGAGCATCGCGTATTCACCTGAGACCTGATAAGCGAATGTGGGAATGCCGAAAGTCGTTTTCACCCGCGCAATGATGTCCAGATAAGGCAATCCGGGTTTCACCATGATCATGTCGGCGCCCTCGGCAATGTCCATCTCGACTTCGCGCAGGGCCTCGTCGCTATTGGCGGGGTTCATCTGATAGGTGCGCTTGTCACCCTTGAGGGCGCCTGCGGAACCGGTGGCGTCGCGGAACGGTCCGTAAAAGGCGGAGGCGTATTTGGCCGCATAGGACATGATCTGCGCGTCCTTGTGGCCTGCTGATTCCAATGCGGTACGGATAGCTCCGACCCTCCCGTCCATCATGTCGGAGGGGGCGAGAATATCAGCGCCGGCCTCAACCTGCACAAGGGATTGGCGAACCAGCGACTCCAGAGTTCTGTCATTGTCGATTGTATCGCCCGACAACAGGCCGTCATGGCCATGGCTGGTATAAGGGTCAAGCGCGACGTCGCAAATGATCCCCAGATCAGGAACTTCCGCCTTGATCGCGCGCACGGCCTGGCACACCAGGTTTTCAGGATTGAAGGCTTCGGAACCGGATTCATCCCTCAATGCGGGGTCTGTGTAGGGGAACACGGCAATTGCCGGAATATTCAGCTCTACGGCTTCCTTGGCGGCCACTACAGCCAAGTCCACCGACATTCGCTCCACGCCCGGCATCGACTCGACCGATGTCCGCTTGTTTTCCCCGTCGATAACGAATATTGGCCAGATAAGGTCTTCGCAGGTCAGAATATTTTCGGCTACCAGCCGGCGCGACCATCCGGCCCGTCTGTTGCGGCGCATACGAATTGCGGGAAATCCAGGCGCCAGACTTTCGTCTTCGCTGGCCTTGCCGGCGTTGCCGCGTTTCGCGCGCTCCGCGCCAAGGGAGACAGATTTTCGGGAAGAGGGCATGGGATCAGCTTTTTTCAGATTTACGCAATGATGGAGCACGCTATCACTACTGGCTTTTCCTCGCCAGTGTGATCGGGTGCGATGACTAACATCCGCCGGCCGGTAGATTATCTGCAATAGGCGCCGTATTTTCTTTCAGCCAGATCATAGTGAAAGTGGTCCTTGTGGGCCTCATTGGTCTCGGGCCCGAGTGCCGTTCCAAACAGCGTGCAGGCGCCTTCATGGATTTCGTAGAGAAACGCCGACTGAGGTGAGAATGCCGGCGGAGCAAGGTCCGATTGCTGACCTGGCGGCTCTGCGGCGGGGGCCGGCGTGCCTGACTGTGGTTGCGGCGTATCAGGCTCACTTTGAGGCGTTTCCTCAGCCCCGGCACTTTCATCGGGCGGAATAGCCCAATTGTCGAGGACTTGGATCCAGTCTCCTGACGGGGTCCTGAATGCGGCCATATCGAGCGCATTGGCGCGTGCGTGTTCGGAAATAGGCTTGCCGGGCGCATTGTAGCGGTTGCGGCAAACATAGGAGGCGATGTTGCGGATGCCGGTGATTTGACGATCCAGATGCTTGCGTGCGGACGGCTGGAGGATACTGTCGGCCCAGGCGCTCAATGTCGCCGCCAGACCGCAGGTCACGCGCGCCGCCGGTTCAATCGCGACGGAGGACGTCTTGCCGATGGCCGACAATTCGATTGGCGCCGGGGTTCCGCAGCGCCCCTCACGAATGGGGTCGAGAAAGCGGTATTTTATGCCGGTGCCGGCCAACAGCATGGCGCAGCGGTCAGTCGCTTGCTGAATTTCCTGCGCGCTCCATTGCGGCGTTGCGATCTGGCCGGGATGAAGCGGGGCGGCATTGCGCGCTGGATTGCGCTCAGGCAACGGCATGGGCGCGGCCGGGATTGGCCGTTTCGGGCCGGCAGGTTCCTGCGCGCGCAGCGTGCTTGCGGCAATTCCGCCTAACATTGCGGCGCACCCGAAAATCAATCCGCGTGTAAATATGCGGCCGAATTTCACCTGCTCCCCCCTATTGTTGTTCCGCCCGCTTCGCGAGCATGGCTAAACCGCGTCTTGAGGTTTTTGGTTGCCGATGTATAGGTCCTCTCCAGCCGATTCAAGGAAACCGGAAAGTGGCATCGCGCGAAAGCTCGCCCCCGGTGCAAATAGGGATTCAATGAGCAACAATAAAGACATTCTCTTTGAAAAACGCGGACGCTGCGGGCTGGTCACTTTGAATCGGCCCAAAGCCCTGAATGCTCTCAACTACGACATGATCGCGCAGATGGAGGAGCGTTACGTCGACTGGGCGGGGAATGCCGATGTGTATGGCGTGTTGCTGGAGGCGGCTCCGGGGCGTGCATTTTGCAGCGGAGGCGATCTCAAGGCGCTTTACGAGATGCGCGAGCGGAAAAAAACCACCGAGATACTGGACAAATACACAAGCGAATATCAGCACAACTGGACGCTGGACCGGTTCATCAAGCCGCATGTGTCACTGATGGACGGATATGTGTTTGGCGGCGGTGTGGGGATTTCGCTTTATGGCACACATAAAGTGGCCGGAGAAAATTACCGCTTTGCGATGCCCGAAGCGGTGATCGGTTTTTTCCCTGATGCAGGCGCCACGTGGTTCTTCCCGAGGATGCCCGGCCAAACCGGGTTGTATCTCGCTCTCACGGGCAACCAGATCGACCGCGCCGACGCCTTTGCGCTGGGATTGCTTACCCATTGCATCGATGCCCGGGAATTCGGCGCCATTCGCGCGGCCATGTGCGAGGCCGACCCAATCGATCCGGTTCTCGATGAGCGGCATGTGGACCCCGGAGAGTCCGCGTTGCTGCGGAAGCAGGAGGACATCGACCGGCATTTTGCGGGGGAAAGCGTCGAGGAAATTCTGAACTCACTGGAGAGTGCGGCTGGGCCGAATGCGGAATGGGCAGGGGCAACGGCGGCAAAAATGCGCAGAAACTCACCGCTTAGCCTCAAGGTGGCGTATTGGCAGATTCGCCGCAGCCCAAGTCCAACTCTTGAGAGCGCGCTGGAACTGGAGGGCCGGATCGCCCGGCATTTTCTGACAGGCGTGGAGCTCTACGAAGGCATTCGCGCGCTTCTCATCGACAAGGACAACGCGCCCAAATGGTCCCATTCTGCGCTGGCGGAAATCAGCGATGAGACGGTGGCGGCTTATTTCACGCCCGCTGACGAGGCTGCTTTCAGACCGATAAATCCATTCATTTAAATGTTATGCGAAAAATTACAGCTTCCTTAACGCTTCCCCTTAAGCCGATCTTAGCCGCCTTCCTGTAGTCTCTCCTCTCATTGGGGAAGCATCTAACAAAAGAGGCAGGTCATGAGCGTCGCCTTGGATATGGGTCAGGAGACGGTGCCCGAGGAAATTAAGCCGGAAAACGAGCTTAAGGAGCACTATCTTAAATCACTGCGGATGATCGAACGGCTGCACCGTCTGCTGCTCGACGTAATCAAAGATGAATTTGAACGGCTTGGCCGCTCGGAAGTGAACAGCGTTCAGGCGCTGTTGCTGTTCAATATCGGCGATGCCGAGTTGACGGCCGGCGAGTTGAGAAGCCGGGGCTATTATCTTGGCTCCAACGTTTCCTACAATCTGAAAAAGCTGGTTGAAGCGGGCTACATCCACCATGAGCGCTCCACCAGCGACCGCCGGTCGGTTCGCGTTCGGCTGACGGACAAAGGCAAGGACGTCTGCGACGTCATCAACAAACAGTACAACCGGCAACTGACCTCGTTGGAGAAAGTTGGCGGCGTGAATGGAGATGATCTGGACGTGATGAATGAGTCGCTGTTCCGGCTGGAACGGTTCTGGGCGGATCAAATCCGCTACCGGTTGTAATACTCAACGAATTTACCGCTGCAGACATATGCCAACTTGCCCCGGAGCCTGAGCTCCGGGGCTTTTTCTTGCCTTTGGGAGCTCGCAATGGAGGAGGGCAATCGCAATTGCGAGACAGCCGGTTGCGCTTTGTTAACCATGAGAAACCTATGCTGGATGCGCAGCGCGTAAAAATGCTGCCCGGAGGGGTCCGGATGTGAGGATTGTACCGTGCCAGATAAGTATTCGCGTAGGCGCTTGAAATTTTTTTCGAACCTGATGATCCCGGCAACGCTGGCAATGTCGCTGGGCTGGGCAAATGCCGCGGCCGGCGGCGATAGCTCCGAAGGCTGGGGCCAGAACTGGGGCGTTACGAACGCCTCATTCAGGCAGTCATACAAAAGGGGCCCTGTTCGCCGGTGGGAGATACAGCCCGCACGGGGTTTGCCAACACTTTCCAAGTCGAATATCGCGCCGCTGAACACCGCAATCAAACGCTATCAGGCGATTGTCGCAATGGGCGGGTGGCAGCAGGTTCCGATGCTCCAGCTGAGGATGGGCGTTCGGCATCGGGGTGTGGCGCTGCTGCGCCGGCGCCTGGAGCTGACCGGCGACATGCCGGCGGGATACAGAAACACAAACAAGTTTGGAAGAAATCTCGATGCCGCCGTCAAGCGGTTTCAGGTTCGTCATGGTCTCCCTTCGACCGGGATACTGGACCGCGCGACCATTCTCGCCCTGAACGTGCCGGCCAGAGCGAGGCTGACCCAGCTGCAAACGAACCTGGGGCGGCTGCGCACGCTGTCGAATACAGCCGCCAGGAGGTATGTGGTGGTTAATATCCCGGCCGCCCAGATTGAAGCGGTTGAAAATGATGAGGTCGTTTCGCGCCACGAGGCTGTGGTGGGCAAGGTCGACCGCCGGACGCCCGTCCTGCGCAGCAGCATCTTTCAGATCAATTTTAACCCATATTGGCATGTTCCGCGCGGCATCGTGCGCAGGGACCTGGTCCCAAAAGCGCGGGAATACGCGGCACGCGGCAAGGATCTCATGTCCGAATACCGGATCGATGTTTTCAGCGCGCCGGGAAAAATACTCGATTCCAGCAGGATCGACTGGAGTTCACCAGCCGTTCTAAACTATGCGTACCGTCAGCAGCCTTGGAAAGAGAATGCCCTGGGCTTTGTAAAAATCAATTTTAACAACCGGTACTCGGTCTTTCTGCACGATACGCCAACCAAGAAGCTGTTCGGGCGCAATATCCGTGCTGCAAGTTCCGGCTGCATCCGCGTCCAGAATGTGAAACAGCTTGTGTCCTGGCTGCTTGACGGCAACAAGGGCTGGAATGCGGCGAAAGTCGCGGAAATGGAGCGCTCCGGCGCCCGCAAGAATGTAAACCTCAAGCGGCGCACTCCGGTGTATCTGGTCTATGTCACCGCCTGGGCGACAAAGGATGGAGCGGTAAATTTCCGCCGCGATCTGTACGCGCGCGATCGCGTGGGACCCATGGCATCCGCCTACTAAGGCCCGGATTCTGAGTTCAGGGACGGGTTTTACCCACTAGGTGTTATCGATCTTTTGCCGCCGCAACCTGCATTGCGGCGGCTTTTTTTGCCACGATGCGGCGTATTTTCGCATATCATGAATGTGATTTTTGCCAAATATTTTTGTGATAGTAGTATTGGAGAGTTACAAACAGGGTATTCTTGTTTGCCTGGCATTCGAGGACAGCAATGGATTACGGGAAGAAATTCGCAACAGCGCTGCAGGGCATCCGCAACGAGGGACGCTATCGTGAGTTTGCCGATATACAGCGGCGCTGCGGGCAGTTTCCCGATGCGCGGCATTATTCCGGTGACGGCGAAGATAACGACCAGAGCGAGGTCAAGGTCTGGTGCAGCAATGATTATCTCGCCATGGGTCAAAACCCCATAGTGATAGCGGCGATGCATGAGGCGATCGATGCGGCCGGCGCGGGCTCGGGTGGCACGCGCAACATTTCCGGCACGACCCACTATCACGTGCAGCTTGAGGCGGAGCTTGCGGATTTGCACGGCAAGGCCGCGGCCCTGCTGTTCACCTCCGGCTATATCGCCAATGATGCTTCGCTGTCCTCGCTCGTGCGGCTGCTTCCGGGCTGCGTGATATTTTCCGACGAAAAGAACCATGCCTCGATGATCGAGGGCATCCGCCATGGCGGCGGACCCAAGCATATCTGGCGGCACAATGATCTGGCGCATCTCGAAGAACTGCTCCAGGGCCATGACGCGGACACCCCCAAAATCATCGCCTTTGAGTCGGTTTATTCGATGGACGGCAATATTGCTCCCATTGGCGATATCTGCGCGCTGGCGAGGAAATATAATGCGCTGACTTATCTCGATGAGGTGCATGCGGTTGGCCTGTACGGCGCGCGCGGCGGCGGGGTGGCCGAGCGCGATGGCGTCATGGACCAGGTCGATGTGATCGAAGGCACTCTTGCCAAGGGTTTTGGCCTGATGGGCGGCTATATTGCCGCCAGCGCCGATATTGTCGACGCCATCCGCTGCTTTGCGCCGGGGTTCATCTTCACCACGTCACTGGCCCCGGCGATTGTCGCGGGCGCGCTCGCAAGCGTACGCTATCTCAAGGACAGCAGCGCCGAGCGCGAGCGCCATCAGGAGCGCGCCAAGACACTGAAACGCCGGCTGGGCGAGGCGGGTGTGCCGGTAAAGGAAAACCCCAGCCATATAGTTCCTGTCACCGTCGGCGACCCGGTGCTCTGCAAGGCTCTGACCGATGCGTTGATGGCGCGCTACGGCATCTATGTGCAGCCGATCAACTATCCCACGGTGCCGCGCGGCGAGGAATGCCTGCGCCTGACGCCGAGCCCGATCCACTCCGATGAGGAGATGGACTATCTCATCGATGCACTGAATACATTGTGGGGAGAGATGGACCTCGCGCGTGCCGCGTAAACCCAAAGGCGGCGGAGAAGAGACGGGTCAGGTTTCCGCTGCCCCGGGTGAGGTCTATATCGAATACAAACAGGTCGGTCAGACAATTAAAGTGACCGCGGTGGATGCCGCCACCGGCCTGGAAGTCGTCATCATGGGTCCGGCGTCGGCAGCCCAGTCGCATCTTCAGAAAGTGGCGGTTGAGAAGCTCAAGATGCAACTGAAGAAGACCGAATCCGAACCTGAATCAGGGGAGGGAGAGGAGAGCCGGACACAACCTCCCTCGAAAGGCTGGACCGCTTAGGTTGCGTCAAACATCTTCGCCGCAAAATCAGGATAAATCTCACGAATCTCATCGCCGATGGGGCCGCGTATCAGCTCCAGCCATTCTGTATCCGGCACTTCAGTTCCCGGTGTCGCTTTCCCCTGGGGACAGTCGAATTCAAACCCTGTCTCGCGCTCGATATCCTCAAGCGTTTCATCCGGATGGAGGCTCTTTAGTGCAAAGCGCCGGTTTTTCTTATCGAAGTCGAAAACACAACGCCCCGTCACCAGCGCATAAGGTCCGCCGGGGCGGTAGACGTTGGGCTCGGACACGCCCGGCGCGCTGATATAGTCCACCTTGGGCACAAGGGAACGCGGAGAGTGCTCCTGACGGAACAGAATGACGCGCGGCACCAGAAAATAAAGATAGGCCGATCCGAACGATCCGGGGAAGCGCGCCTTCGGCCGGTCCGGATCGCCAATCGAAACCAGATTGATGTTGGCCTGACCGTCAATTTGCGCCCCGCCCAGAAAGAACGCATCGATGCGCCCCTGGGCGGCGCAATCGAACAATTCACGCGCGCCATCGGTAAAGGTCGGATTGGAGATGCGGCCAAGCAATGACACGCGCAGACTTCCGCCGGAGAGTTTGCGCGCCAGCAGGGCCGCTGATCCCGGGATCGGCGACGCGGAACCGACCGCGACATGCGAGAGACCTGAAAGCATCCGCGCAATGGCGGCGATCATGATTTCCTCGGTACGCACACCGCTCATGCGTGTTGGCTCCCGTGCCTGACCCATTGTTCTATATAGGCGTCGAAACCTTCCACGCTTCGGGCCTTTTCGGCATAATGCTTCAAGTGCTCCTGGTCGCGTTCATAAAGATCAGGAACGCCAAGCGGCCAGGCCCCTTTCCGCGCCTTGGCAAGTGCCGTGATGTACAACCCGGGTATCGTCCCGGGCGCCGTTTGCGGGTCTGCGAGCAAGTCTGTTTCGACAATCTCCTCAACGGTCACATAGGCCGCGGCGGACGCATGAGCCATGACCATCAGCTCCCTGCGCACTCCAATCCATATATTGCCGTAAATGTCTGCCTTCGCCGCGTGAAACAAAGTGGCGTCAGGTCTGATCGCGGGGAGATATACAATCGGGTCGTTGTCGCCAAACGGATTGTCGGCAATTTGCCAGTCGTCCCGGCGCGCCACGATGTCGCTGCCGATCAATCCCCTCAGCGGCATGAAGGGAAGCCCCTTCTCGCTCGCTTGCAGCGCCGCGTGAATGGCCGGGCAGGTGGTGTCCCGCATGGCGATTTTCTGGAGTTTGACCGCATCCGTAAAGCGCGGTGCAAGACCGAGCTCGCCGAGCGTCACGGCCGCGGTTTCAACCTCGGTGACGCAGCCGGCGCCGATCAGCAGATCGGCCTGAAACCCGAATTGCGGAACCCCGAGCAGGCGGAGGTCTTTTGCGTTCCGCCGTACCAGAGCCCGGACAGCCTCCATTGCACAAGGGGCATATTCCGGCGGCAGGGCCAGGAGAATCCCATCCGGGATGGATGCGGCGATTTCGTCTGCTGATTTGAGAATATCGGTCACGGGAACATTCCTGGTTCAAACAGGCTGCATCACATTGAAGCATACCCGATCAATGCAGGGAGGACACAAAATTTGGGTATCCGTGGCATCGCCCGTCAACATATGGTAAGTGAGCGCGGAATTTTCATCTTTGCACCGGACTTCGTAGAGTCGGGGCCCGGCAGATTTGATTCCTGTTCAAGCGGCACATATTGAGGAGCGGCCATATGTCGATTGCAGATGCCCCCGAAACAAGTATTCGCGAGCCCGGCTTTTTCGAGCGGTCCATTGCGGAGAGTGACCCCGAGATTTGGGCCGCGATCCAGGGCGAACTCGGGCGCCAGCAGAATGAAATCGAACTGATCGCGTCCGAAAACATCGTCTCGCGCGCGGTACTGGAGGCGGCCGGTTCGGTTCTGACGAACAAATATGCCGAAGGGTATCCCGGGCGGCGCTATTATGGCGGTTGCGAGCATGTCGACATCGCGGAGTCTCTCGCGATTGACCGGGTGAAACGCCTGTTCGATTGCGGGTTTGCGAATGTGCAGGCGAATTCCGGCTCGCAGGCCAATCAGGGCGCATTCATGGCGCTCGCCAAGCCGGGGGACACGATCCTCGGCCTCTCTCTGGCGGCGGGCGGTCATCTGACCCATGGGGCACCACCCAACCAGTCGGGAAAATGGTTCAATGCGGTGCGCTACGGCGTAAGCCGCGAGGACGCACTGATCGATTTCGAGGAAGTCGAGCAGCTGGCGCGGGAACACAAGCCGGCGATAATCATTGCCGGTGGATCGGCCTATCCACGGGTGCTCGATTTTGCCCGCTTCCGGAAAATTGCCGATGACGTCGGCGCCTGGTTTTTGGTCGATATGGCGCATATTGCGGGACTGGTGGCCACCGGTGTGCATCCAAGCCCCTTCCCCCATGCTCATATTGCGACTTCCACAACGCACAAGACGCTGCGCGGCCCGCGCGGCGGCCTGATCCTTACCAATGATGAGGCCATCGCCAAGAAGGTGAATTCCGCGATTTTCCCCGGGATCCAGGGAGGGCCCTTCATGCATATCATCGCCGCCAAGGCGGTCGCCTTTCATGAGGCTCTGCAACCCTCCTTCAAGCTCTAT
>QIGN01000034.1 GCA_003228955.1 Hyphomicrobiales bacterium | reverse complement strand
GGATAGCCCGCCTGGATCACCGTGCCGGCACGGAAATAATTATCGATCATCGCCTGGATTGCGCGGGTGCGAACCTCGGCCGGGATATCGCCTTCCTTCAGCTTGCCAAGCACCTGATGGATGAACACGCCGTCGGTGACCTCGACCGCGATTTTCGCCAGATGCTCATGGCTGCGGTGCATCGGGTTGCGCGTCTGGAACGCGGCGACGCGCGACCAGCCTCGCTCAAGGAACATGGCGCGCGATTGTGCCGGGCGGATATAGAGGTCTGGATATTTGTCCGGATAGTCCCCCTCGCTCAGCACACGCACGCGCCCGGCCAGATTGACATCCCCCTGCTCCAGAACCTTGGCCACGCCGGGATGCTTGGGGTCGGTTGTGCGATAGACATGCTCGGCCTCTACGCCCTTGTCGATCGCGTATTTTTCGCGAACTTCCATGATGGCGAGGATTTCACCAGACTCCGCGTCGGTGAGCGCGACCTCCTCATCCGCGCCAATCGCATCGGCGAGTTCCTTGTCGACAGGCAGCGTGATCGGGATCGGCCAGAAGAGGCCCTCTGCCAGCTTCATATCCAGGCATGACCCGCGCCAGTCGTCATGCCCCATGAACCCGTCAAGCGGGGTATAGGCGCCCATGGCCAGCATGAAGACGTCGGAAACGGCTCGGCTATCGAGCGGAATTTTCCTCAAACTCTCCGCCCGCGCGAGTTCTGCGCCGCGCTCGCTCTCGGGCAGCAGCAGCGGCTTGACGGATTGCGAACCGTGTGGAGAGACGAGTTGTGCCATCGAGGACCTGACCCGATCAGTCTATGATGTGATACACGGGCGCCTTCTCCATTTCCCATTCGTCCGATTTCGCGTGGTACTGGGAAAGAGTGAAGCAATGCCAGTTTTTATCGTCCAGCTTCATATGGTCACCGCGATAATAATAGCCCGGCCACCGCGTTTCCGTACGGAAGCGCGTGTGATGGGTGACGGAGAATGAGGCGAGAATCCGGTGATTTAATTCCCACGCCCGCATAAGCTGGTGAAGGTCTTCGGCGCCGACATGGGCCATATCTTCTTTAAGCATCTGCAAAAGATCGAGACCACGGTTCAGCCCCCAGTCGTTCGTCATATAGTTGGTGCTGATGCCGCCGACATATTCGTCCATGATCTTCTCAAGGCGCTGAAGGCCATGCAGGGGGAGCATATAACTTGGACTCACGGTTCCGGCGACGATTTCGTTACGGCCCACTGAATAATTCTCCAGAGGCTGATAGATCGTCTTTTTGAGACTTTCGTACTCGCTCTCGCTGACCTCGGGCTCATTCTTGCCCATATCCTTGATGTATTTGACCGCCGCCTTTGCGGCGATCCGCCCTTCCGTGAAAGACCCGGAAGAGAATTTGTGGGCCGTGCCGCCGATGGTGTCGCCGGCGCCGAAGAGACCATCGACGGTCATCATCCGGTTGTAACCCCATTGATATTCGTCCGGCGCGTAGTCTTCGGGCCCGCTCGCCCAGGCGCCCGAGCATGTAGCGTGGGAGCCCATGACATAGGGTTCGGACGTGGTCAGTTCCGGATTGGTGTGCTTGGGATCGATGTTCTGGGAGGCCCAGACCACTGCCTGCCCGATTGTCATGCCGAGGAAGTTCTCCCAGCCAACCTGTTCCAGATGCGGGTCCTTGAAGGCTTCCTTCGTCACCATGCGGATCGGCCCGCGACCGGCCGCGACCTCTTTCAGAATGGCGTGGTTGCGCAGACAGGTCGGCACCGGGTGCCGGTCGATATAGTCGCCCACCAGCGCTTTGGTATCTTCGTACCAGTTGGACTCATATTCCTTGCCGTGCACGTTTTCGGTGTAGGTTTTCAGGTGCAGGAAGTAGGCGCCGACCGGGCCATAGCCGTCCTTGAACCGGGTCAGGACGATCCGGTTCTCCATCTGCGTCATCTTGGCGCCGACCTGGATCGGCAGTGCGTAGGCCGAGGCGCTGCTCCATGGGGCATACCAGGTGCGCCCCATGCCCTCGCCCGTCGAGCGGGGTTTGAAGATGTGCGAAGCGCCACCGGCGCATACGATGACCGCCTTGCCCCGGAAAACGTAGAAATCCCCCGTGCGGACGTTGAATCCGACCGCCCCCGCGACCCGGTTCTTCTTCTTCTTGTCCATCAGCAGATGGGTCACCATGATCCGGTTGTAAACTTCGGTGGCGGCCTTGCGCGCGGCTTCCGCGACAATCGGCTTGTAGCTCTCGCCGTGAATCATGATCTGCCACTTGCCCTCGCGCAGGTAGCGCCCGGTTTTGGGGTCCTTCATAAAGGGCAGGCCCCATTCCTCGAACTTGTGCACCGTCGAGTCGACATGCCGGGCGATGTCGTAACCCAGATCCTCGCGCACCAGACCCATCAGGTCGTTGCGGGCATAGCGGACATGATCCTCGGGCTGGTTCTCGTCCCACTGCATCCCCATGTAGCAGTTGATCGCATATAACCCTTGCGCGACGGCGCCGCTGCGCTCGATATTCGCCTTCTCGACGCAGACGATCTTCAGATCGCGCCCCCAGTATCTGGCTTCGTATGTTGCCCCGCAGCCGGCCATGCCGCCGCCGATAACGAGGACATCGCTATCCACGAAAATCGTTTTTCTTTTTGAAAACACGCCCATTTTTACAAACCTTTCCTGAAGCCTTTTTTGAGTTGATTGCGCTTCAGAGCGGGCAATCCCCCCTCGATGTTGAGTGCATCGGGTTCGTGCGCGAGTTCCTGGGAATTCAGCGCATCTGCGCTCGGCACATCATAATCGGATGAACACTTGATCGTTCCCCAGGGCGTGGTCCTGATCGGCGAGACAAAATCCTTCTCGCGGCCATCCCTGAACCTGACTTTCCATGAAACCGTGCCCTTTTCCTCTTCCCGCAGCACACGGACAGAGTGGCCCATGGGGGCAAATTCAGCATAGCCGCGTACGTCAATCGCGTTTTGCGGGCACGCCTTCACGCACGAATAGCACTCCCAGCAGAAATTGGGTTCGATGTTGTAGGCGCGGCGATAGGTTTTATCGATATGCATGATGTCGGACGGGCAGATATCCACGCAATGTCCGCAGCCGTCGCAACTGGTCATATAAACAAATGTCGGCATGATGCTTGGTTATCTCCTGTGTCGAAGACCAATATTGGGCGAGCTAATAATTCTGCGGTTGCCGGCGGGCGCTGCCATAGAGTTCGGGGGCATCGGCGGGGGGCGGCAGGTTGCGCCGCGAACCGTTCGCCTGCTCTACGCGCTTCTGGAACGCCGCCGCCGGCTTGAAAAACATATGAGAGAATTTGGACCAGGGGATCGATCCGAACAGCACCGTCGTGGCGATGAGATACAGCCCGAGGAATATGGTTGCCCAGCTGCTCCCCGCTGTCTGCAAAAAAGCCCAGATCAGGCCGAACGTCACACATCCCAGAAGCGAAACGATGAACAAATCGGCGCGCACCAGGCGGAAGGGTGAATTGCCCTCGGCGGCGACGTCGACCCGGATGAAGAACCAGAACCAGTAGCCGCCAAGGCAGACCATCAGGGCGCCGGTATACCACAGCGCCGGCCAGATGGCGGGGGTCGGCGTGGCCGGCGTCGGGTAAGAGAAAACCATGACGATGGTGGCGATGACATAAACCACGAAACCGTACATTCCCAGCAAGTGGGCAATGCGCCGCTGCGCGTTGCAGAACTCGCCGGACGTCAGGACATCGACCGCGGCTGTCCTGGCCGCCAGGGACATCATTTCCCCGCCGCCGACTTGTCGCGACCCTTTATCCTTTGCCTTGCGCCAGGCGTTGAAGAAATATTTGGCGCTTTTCTTATGTACGATGTCGAACAGCGTGCCACCCGCCACCAGGAGTATCATGACGATGACATAGGCCTGCATCACGCCGGGTGAGATGGACGCCGACAACTCGGCGAACGGATTGCTGGTGAACATTAGTCGGCTACCCCCAAGATGCGCCCCAACTGCGAGCATCAAGATAGCCGACAGGATTGCCCACTTACAACAAAAATGTTCTTATTTACCGATTGTTTTTATCATTTTAATCGATATTATCGATCAAACAGCCATGACACTCGATCAGTTGCGCATATTCGTTGAAGTCGCCGAACGAGGGCATGTGACGCGGGCCGCCAAGGCTCTCGGCATGAGCCAGTCAGCGGCGTCAGCGGCGATTGCCTCATTGGAATCCAATTATGAAATCAGATTATTCGACCGCGTCGGTCGTGGAATCCGGCTGACCGAAACCGGGCGAATTTTTTTGCGAGAGGCACGCGCCGTGCTCGACCGTGCTTCGATGGCGCGTTCGGTGTTACAGGATCTCGCAGGCCATCCCGGCCCGGTCGCCATCGCAGCCAGCCAGACAATTGCAGCCTACTGGCTGCCCCGCCGGCTCGCCGACTTCCATACCGCCAATCCTCGAGTTCGCTTCAATGTCGTGATCCGGAATACCAATGAGGTAGAGGCTGCTGTCGTCGAAGGTGAAGCGAACATAGGTCTGGTCGAAGGACCGACCCAGCATCCGGCATTGATCCGGCAGCAGATCGACCACGACCAGATTGTGCTGGTCGTCGCGTCCAATCAGCCGCCCTTGCCGCTCAATGAGAAAGGCCGGCTTGATCTTCGCGCCATAAACTGGGTGGTCCGCGAGACCGGCTCGGGTACTCGCCGCGGACTTGAGGACCTGGCCGTCCGAGAGGGACTGTCGGTCGACGACCTCAACATTTTCCTCGTATTACCCAGTAACGAAGCCGTGCGCGGAGCAATCGAAGCCGGAGCGGGCGCCACCATCATTTCGCGCCACGTCGTCGCACCCGCCATAGCCGCCGGCAAACTCACCGAGATTCCGATAGAATTGCCGCAACGTGAATATGCGCTGGTTCGCCACCGCGACCGCCATGCGACGCGGGCGCAGGAGGCTCTGGTCGCGCACCTGACAGGCGCCGCCACCTCGACGCCAGCGCCTCCGGAACAGTCCTAGCAAGTGCCTGCCATTCAGGGGCTGGTGCAGTATTCCTTGAAAATCGCGGCAACCGCGGACCGGCATAGTGCCTATTGGCTCTGGGCCTGTACGCGGGTGACTCGCAAATTGCCCTGGCGGCTGATCGTCGGCTTCTGCAACAGTCCAAATGATTTTCTCGCCGCCAGCCGTACCATATGCGACGTATAGGCAAACAGCTCGACCACATCTATCACACGATCCCGATTGCCAATGGGCTCAAGATCGGCCCGCCCCGCGAGGCCCTCTATCAGGTAGCGCGTAAACAGCCCTATGCCGTATTTCGGGTCATCAAGCGTTTTCTGGTCCCGGTCCGCGGCCAGGAGCACCGTCAGGCCCGGCGACGGCTTGGCCGGCAGGGCGCTGACCTGGATTTCGGGAAGGTTCGGAGGGAAAACGAAATCGCTGAGGTCGCGGCCAAATCCGGCTTCCAGAAGCAATAATACCGACTTGGCCCCCAGCTTCTCAAGATTGGCGTAAAGCAACGACATGGCGTAAGAGCCGCGCTCCTCGCGATATTTGACTGCATCCACGGGCAACAGATAACTGTCGCTCTGATCGGAGCGCGTTCCGGCGTGCCCGGCATAATAGATCAGAACCCGCGCGCCGGGCTGCCCCTGAACCCGGCGCCAGAGATCGCCCTTGTAGTCTTCCTTGGAGCCAAAGACTTTCCTCAGCTGCTTCAGCGAAGCATCGCGCAGATCTATGATATTCTCCTGGCGGTATCTCAGATGTTCGGTGAGAGTTGCATAGACCGCACCCGCATTTGCGCTGGCGCTGGCATTGACCGGCAAACCGTTCTGATAGGTGCTGTTGCCGATTACGACGGCAATATCATTGCCGTGGCCGGCACCTGGCGGGAAAGGCGTATAGAGCGCGCGTATCTTGGTGTAGGCCCTGCGGCTGGAGGCGGCCAGACCGGACCATTTCGGCAACCGCGAAGGGGGCCGGGTGCAAACCTGAACATTGGCCCCGCGCTCAAGCAGCAAGATTTCCTCCAGCGGCAACTGGGTGCTCAACTCAATGCAGTTACGGCACCACCGGATACCGCGTTTGGACTCATATTCCTCGATTTCCTTCTTGGTGATGCCCGCGGGCATCGCAATGCAGGTCTGTGTGCACTTTTTGAGATTGGGCCGCCCCCCATATGTGCCGACGATCAGACTGTAGAGATCGCTTGGCAGGCATCCGGCCTCAGGGCGTGCGTAAACCCTCTTCACCGGGGCTTTGACTTCCGGCGCTGGTTTTATTTCGGTGCGGGCGGTCCGCGAAGCAAGTGACCGTTGCGGCTCCGCCAGAGATGCCGCCTGCCGGGCGGACACGCCAGGCTGAGCCGCCTGCACCGGAGGGCCAGACATAGCCGGACGTGCGGCAAGCTGGCCGCTCACCTTCGGGCAGAGCGTGAACAGTTTATGCTGCGCCCTTGCGTCGTGGACGCCCTTCGGGGTCCGGCCCACCGAATAATCCTGCTTGAAGAACCAGAATGCGGTCCAAGCCTTTTTCCCCATCCGATCGCGCACGGGCGCACGCAGATACCCGGCCTCTTTCAAGCATTGCTGCAAGAGGGAAACATCACTCGTAAGCGTTTCGTCCGCGCGCGCGCGGGGCCGTTCCGCCGCCTCAGGGGCGCCGCCAAGAACGCAACGGCCGGCATCTTCCCTATAGCCAGCGGCGCACCCGCAACTGGAACCATCCTCCGATTTTACTCTCGGCCACAAACATTGGGATTCGCCGGACGGATCATATGTCACGACATCCGCATTCGGATCGAAACATTGATCTCCATTCTTAACGAAACCATCTTCGCACTGGCATTTTTGCGCATCATCGGACCACCTCGCATTCTTCGGGCAAACCTCCGCGACCTTGACGCAACGCCCTCCGGAAACAGTGTAACCCTCCTTCACGCAGATGCACCGGCGCAGCCCGCGTGAATAAATCCAGGGAGCACTGCATTTTTTCACAACACGCCGCCTGCGCGGCTTCCGCTTGCGGCGGACTTGCGGGTAGTAGGGATAATAATAGGTCTGGGCGAGTTTGATTGATTGGCTTTGATTTTGGAGTTCCATCCCCCCAGGTTCCTGCGCCTTGGCGGAAGGACCGGTCAATGAGAAAACGATCAGCGCCACCAAAAGGGCGCCCACAAGACCAACTGAACCGAACCACATGGACTGTTTGTCCATCGCGGCCTCCTCCTGAACGCTACACACTGCTACACTGGCGAACTGCATCGCGGCGGAGCCCATGGCGCACCATGTCCCGCGCCCCGCACGGCAGTTCCGAATTATGAGATGATAACGTAACAACCGGGCTTGCGGAAAGTAAGAGATTGCAACTGGCGTTAATTTTAAGGCAAAACCTCGTTTGACAGGATCTCGTATGGCAAGGTCACTACCGACCAGCGTATCGGACCGGCATTCGATTTCGATGACCCGGGATTGACTGGAGCATGCAGGGCGGCTGCCAGCCCGGCCAGATAAACGGGGATTGCCTCACCAGCGGAAACCGAGGCTATGGTGCGGTCGACAACGGACGCATCGAATCTGACCGGATCGCCCGTTAGGATGGCCACGATATAACCCTTCTCGGGAACCGTGGCGCTCAGCAAAACACCATAGGAGTCTTCTGGCACAAGAAGTGGCACATTGGCTTTCAGCGGGCCACCGAAGCCATTTTCATCCCTGCCGGCATACTGGTTGGGATAGAGCTGGAACAGTTCTCCACCCATTGTCAGGTTTAGCAACACAAGATAACCCCCGGTTGCGCTAAGCACCTGGTACCGGATGTCGGAAACGCCAACTTTCAACGGTGACGCGGGGATTTGCTTCAATTCAAATTCATTCCGCGCCCGCGCGCCGAGAAAATCGGCCAGCCGCGTTATACTCAGACGCCGCTCCCGCGCCCGCGTGACCTTTTTACGATCAACCCATGCTGTCCTTCCAAACGCCTCCGCCGGGTCAAGCCGGGGTTGCAATCCCATTTTGCACCGATGCCTTGAAGCCCTGCAATAAGCGGATGACCCATTCATCACATGACGCAGCAATTCGGCATTGGAGACGATACCGTTGCCATTCGTGTCCGCCTTGCCTTCCATGAGGCCCTCCACATAGAGCAATGTGAACAATCCCTGCGGCATGTCATCTTCGCCGGCGATAAATGCGGTCTGCGCCATGGAGGCTGCGGACCAGACTGTGAGTGAGCCCCGCTTGATGGCGGTTTCGACCAGTCCATTCTCACTCCAGGTCATTTCCCCGGCGGAGCCTGAGCCTGTCATGGCGGCAGCACGGTCCAAGCGAGGCGATCGGCGGCGCGAAATCTCACTACCGGGCGAATCATTAACGCTCGCGGGCAGCACTGCATGGCTCGTATCGAAGACAAGCGTCATGTGGCGGTCCGTGAATTTTCCGATTGCTTCGCTGAGTTCATCATCGGAGATCATGCCGCTAATCTGATCCACGCCATCGACTTCACTTACTTTCGCATCGAAGGGAATGATCGTCTCATCCAGTCCGTCCCCCTCATCTCCATTGTTGTCGCGCTGGACATAGCCAAGGCCTGAAAAATAGAGATAGGACCGGAAGGTCTTGTTGCGCCGCTTGCGTTTTTTCTTTCTGGCGCGGCGTTTTTTCTTGCCCTTTTTCGCTTTGTTCAGCGCCCCGCTTTTTTCAAGACCCTTCAGTTTACTGGGTCTAGTGTCCTGAGGAGAGGCCGGCCCAAGCCACTTGGCGATAGCCGTCAGGATCGCTGATTTGGTCGCCTGTTCATTACGCAGGGTTTTGATCTGCCCGGGTTTATAGCCAAGTTTTTCGATTAGCAGTTTGCGGATCGAGGCCGCATCATTTTCCGCCAATCCCTTGGGGGATCCTCCAAGCTTGGGATCCGCGTAGCTGTCCAGAGAAATGATAAGAGCACGGTTTTCCGCCATGGCATCGGCGGAAAAGGCGATGGCAAGCACAACCACGGCAGCAAATATTCTCCAGAATGCCGCCCGCCCACCAAATTGAAAACTCAATAAATTCACGGCTTTGCTGCTTTGCCCGCACCTTCATCCTTGCGCGGTCTACCGACCGAACTGGGAATCGGTGTCAGGGACTTAAGATAGGCGGCGATGGCGGCCCTGTCCGCTCCGCTCAACTTCGCCATATTCTCCTGCACTTTTACCATCGATCCGCCAAAGGTATCAAAGTCCGGTGTCAGTCCCAACTCCAGCGAGGTGATAATATCGCTTTCGCTCCAATCTCCAATGCCGGATTTATGGGGTGTGATATTGGGGGCGATGCCCTTCCCGTCGGGGTTTGGCGCACCGGAATATTTCTTTTTGAAAATGACTCCGCCAAGAGGATTGCGCGGGGAGTGGCATTCACTGCAATGGGCAGGGCCTTCCACCAGATAAGCGCCCCGATTGAGTTGTGCGCTCCTGTCCGGGTCCGGCTGAAAGGTTTTGCCATCAAGAAACATCCATTTCCATATGCCCAGAGGCTGGCGCAGCCGGAAGGGAAGAGCCAGCTCGTGATCCGGCACTGTTGATTTGACTGCCGGCAGAGTGTCAAGAAACGCTTTCAGGTCTATCAGATCCTTGACAAACATGCGCTGGTAGGAGGTGTAGGGAAAGGCCGGGTAATAGTTTTCACCCTGCGGCGACACGCCTTCCTTCATGGCCTTGATAAACTGGGCCGTGGACCATCCGCCAATTCCGCTTTCCTTGTCTGGAGAGATATTCGGAACATAGAAAGTGCCGAACGGCGTCTTCATGCAGCGCCCGCCGGCCAGCGTGAGTTCGTTCCTGATCTTGGGGTCATCACATTTTGGAGATGCCGGGGCGGCATGGCACGACGCGCACCCCCCCGCATAGAACATCGTCTCACCATTTTTAAGGTCTGGCGCGGCGGCGCCTGGGACGGCCGCCTGCCCCCACGCGCCAGGAGCAAGGATCGCAAGCGCACCAAGCGTGCCAAGCAGAATGCCAGTCCACGCAACGCCTCGCATACGCTCCTCCCAATACCAGCTGACAAGACCCGTTCTTACCGGGCCCTTGCACTCACGCCAAAGTTAATTCCTCTTGATGCGATAGGCGTCATGGCAGGCCTTGCAGGTCTTCAGAACCGAACCGAAGATGGCTGCCTTGAAGGCCGCCTGACCCTGGCCCGCAGCGATTTTGGCCTTTGCGCTGGCGGCCTTCATGTCCGCGGACTTTGCCAGAAAGCCTTTCATATCTTCCCATATCTTACGCGCCGCCGCGGTCTTGGGATGCAAATCGGAACCTGCGGGAAAAAGCTTCTCGAACCTGCCGGGCACGCCATTGATTGTCTGCATTGCGGCGGCGGCGGCGGCGGCGTCATAGGGTATTTCGCCCTTGACCATCTGAACCGACAGCTTGATCGATTTGCCGACGGACTTCATCAACTCCTGGCGATCTTCGACCGGACCCGCGGTGGCGGTAGCACCCGCCGCAACACCAAGTGCGCTGACTGCGATGACGGCGCCAAACATTCGGTTCATGAGGTTCTCCCTGATTGGTTACTTTTGCAATTTTGCATTCGGACCAGACCGGACACCGGAAATCGAAACTGAAAATTCCGGCAAAGGGGTGACTGCCAGCGTGATCGTGATTCTATCGCACGCGGCACGTTACCTTTTTCAGTCCATTGAGGAAGGGCGCCCAGGAGAATTAACCCTGAGCGCCCGATTGTCCGCGGATATTCCAGACGAAGACCGGTACTAGCCGCCGGCCTGCTTCAATTGATAAAGGAGCGTCTGCGAAGGCTGCCCGGTGACAGCAAACTTACTGTAATACTGGAAGGTGCCAATTGCATCGGACGTCATCTGGCCGAATATACAGTCGACCGGGCCAGGATTGTATCCAAGCCGTAGCAACGAAGACTGGATGTCGCACACCAGACCCTGGCCATAGACTGGCGCGGGTACGGGCGCGGCATATACGGGCGGGGGCGGTGGAGGCGCTGCCCTCGAATTGGCGGAAGCCGCAGCGCCAACGAGGGCGCCGGCCCCGGCGCCGATAGCAGCACCCTTTTTACCCTTGACTATGCCGCCAATGATCGCGCCGGCGGCGGCGCCACCCAGGATTTTACCTAGACCGCTACCTTGATGCTTGTATCCATTGTGCCACGCATTCGCGCCGGTGGCGCTGCCCATCAGCAACATCGCCGAAACGGCTATCGCGGTCAGCGGAGCACCATATGTAAATTTGCTGTGCTGAAGATTCATTTTCATTTTGATCGTCCCTCCAAAGATAGGCTCCAGCGCCTTGAATAACACGAACCGGCAGGACCAACCCAATCGGCCAATTCGTCTGAATTCATGACTGCGCAGCCGATTCACGCCGCGCCCCTGCGGTGAATATGGGTGGTAAAAGGCTGAAACGCAAATAGAGAGGTGCCGTTTTTTCTTGGCGATGGTAAATTTCAGTTGTTTGGTATCGCGTCAGAAACGATGCGGAAATTTGCCGGAAGAGGACAAAATCATGCGTCACGGGGGCCAGATTCTCGTCGATCAGCTGCGCGAAGAGGGTTGTGACATGGCATTTTGCGTGCCTGGAGAGAGCTTTCTGGCTGTCCTCGACGGGCTCCACGGGCAAAATGACATTCGCACCATCGTCTGCCGGCAGGAAGGCGGCGCAACGATGATGGCCGACGCCTACGCCAAGATGACCGGCCGGCCCGGCATCGCCTTTGTCACGCGCGGGCCCGGCGCCACCAATGCGGCGATCGGCGTTCATGTGGCGCGCCAGGACTCCACGCCGATGATCCTGTTTGTCGGCCAGGCCGGGTCGGACAATCTTGGCCGCGAAGCGTTCCAGGAAGTTGATTTTCCGGCCATGTTTACGCCGCTGGCCAAATGGGCGGCGGAAATCCGCGACACCGCCCGCATTCCCGAATTTGTCGCCCGCGCCACCCATACCGCCCTGTCGGGCCGGCCCGGTCCGGTGGTTCTCTCTCTGCCCGAGGACATGCTGAGCGCCGCAAGCGATGCGGCCAATGTCCCGGCGTCCCCTATAGCAGAAGCGCATCCGGGCGAGAGGGATATGGCGGCCGTGGCGGATGCGCTCACAAAAGCCGAGCGGCCGCTCCTCATTGTCGGCGGACCGGGCTGGAGCCAGCAAGTTCGAGAGGACATCACCGCCTTCGCGGAGGCGTGGAACCTTCCGGTCACCGCCATGTTCCGCGGCCAGAGCTGCATGGATAACCGCCATGCGAGCTATGCCGGACATATGGGAATAGGCATCGACCCGGCGCTCGCCGGGAAGATCAGGGAGGCCGATCTCATTCTGGCCATGGGTCCGAGACTGGGAGAGATGACCACCAGCGGCTACACCCTGCTGGAGCCCCCTGCCCCGCGGCAAAAGCTCATTCATATCCACCCCGGCGCGGAAGAACTTGGCAGCGTCTATCGCGCGGATATTCCTATCACCTGCTCGCTTCGTGCCTTCGCCGCACGGCTGGAGGGATTGAGCCCGCCTAAAACCATTCCGTGGGCCGATTGGACAAAAGACGCCCGCGCCGGATACGAAGCCTTTTGCTCCCCGCGCGAAACGCCCGGGGACGTCAAATTCGAGCAGATCGTGGCTCACGTTTCGAGCGCCGTTCCGGACAATGCGGTCATTGCCAATGGCGCGGGAAACTATTCGGCCTTCGTGCATCGCTATACGCAGTACAGGGGGCACCGCAGCCAGCTGGCCACTACCTCGGGCACCATGGGCTATGGCTTGCCCGCAGCCATCGCCGCCAGGCTCGCGGCGCCGGACCGCAAGGTGGTGTGCTACGCCGGAGATGGGTGTTTTCTGATGAACGGGCAGGAGCTGGCGACAGCCGTCCGTTACAATCTGCCCATGGTCATCATCGTCGTGAATAATGGTATGTACGGCACCATCCGCATGCATCAGGAACGCAACTATCCTGGCCGGGATTCCGGAACGGATTTGCAGAATCCCGATTTCGCGGCCTACGCGCGCAGCTTTGGGGCAAATGGGGAAACTGTATTGAAAACAGCGGATTTCGCGCCCATTTTCGATACAGCTCTTAATGCGGACAAACCAACCTTGATCGAACTCAGGACTGACCCGGAAGCCATAACGCCAACGACAACACTGAGCGAAATCCGAAATAACTCTGCCTAGCCGTCGGAAAATTTTTCCGGCCTGTCCAAGGAATTGCATCTTTCGCGCGTCATATAGTCGAAGACCCATGGCAAACGATGATCGTGAACTGGCAAAACGGGCTTGCGCGGGCGACCGGGCGGCGTTCCAGCATCTTCTGGAGCGGCACTATGATACGGCCTACAGGTTTGCCTTCCGCTTTACCCGCAGCGCCGAAGACGCCGAGGACATCGCGCAGGATGTCTGTCTGGGGCTGGCGCGCAAACTCCAGTCCTTCCGTGGAAAGAGCCAATTCACGACATGGCTCTACCGGGTGGTTGTCAACGCCTGCCGGGACCACGCACGAAAGCAGAAGTCGAGCCAAACCCTACAGGCGAATTACGCGGTCTTTCGTGAACATGACGAGGCCGACCGGCGCCATGACGCGGATAGGCTCGACTGGCTGAATCACGCGGTTGCAGTGCTGGAGCCGAAACTGCGCGAAACAGCGATCCTCGTTTTGGCGGAAGATTTGAGCCACTCAGATGCGGCCAGCGCCCTTGGATGCGCGGAAAGCACCGTGTCCTGGCGCATGCACGAGATACGCAAGAAACTGAAGACCATGGTGGAAACCATCAATGACTGACGACATTAAGAAACTGAAAGCCGCTTTCCGGCAGGAACACACACCCGCCCCCCGCAAGAGCGCGAAAAAACGCGCGATCACACAGGCGATGGCGGCTTTCGATGAAAAAAACTCAGCCCAGGCCCAAGGAACCGGGCTGGGGACACGTCTCATGGACACAGCAACCGCTGTCTTTGAAACCATTATCGGGAGACGATCCATGAGATTGACACCAGCATTGGCAGGCGGCGCCAGCCTGAGCGTGCTCGTTATCGCCGCAATGAGTGCGAGCTATTTGCAGACCGGCAACTGGAATAACCCCTTCAGCACCGGGCAAGCGCCGGCACCCCAAATTTTAAAAGACACGGCTGTCGACAGCGCCGCCAGAACGATTGAGAAAATTGAACGCGCTGCCGCAAAGCTCAAGACAGACAGCGAAACCAAGATATCGGCGGCGCCCCCGCCCCTCGCCGAGTTGCGAAGCGAGGTCCGGCCCGCCGCGCCCGCTGCCGGAGCAGTGCGGTCTCTTGAAGCCCCGATGCGAAATCTCGCCCCTGCGCAAAAAATGATTGCCCGTGGCCGGGCGATACCGACGGACAGGCCTGCACCCGGATACTACCAGGATCAGGGCCGCGACCGGTTCGAGAGCGTTACGCCGAACCCGGTGAAGGTGACTGGCGAAGACCCGGTTTCAACCTTCTCCATCGATGTGGATACGGCGTCCTATTCCTTCATGCGCTCTTCGCTCAACAGGAATGTGCTGCCGCCCAAGGATGCCGTGCGGGTTGAGGAGCTGATCAATTACTTCCCCTATGACTATGCCAAACCCGCCGGCAAATCTGTTCCCTTCAAGGCAAGCGTGTCGGTCTTCCCCTCCCCGTGGAATGCGGACCGCAAGCTCATGCATATCGGCATTGCCGGGTTTGATCTGAAGGCAGATGAGAAACCACAATCCAATCTGGTATTTCTGCTCGACACTTCGGGCTCCATGAGTGCCCCGAACAAACTGCCCCTGGTCATAAACTCCATGAAGCTTCTGCTGGAGACGCTGCGCCCCGACGACACGGTGGCCATCGTCACCTATGCGGGCAATGCGGGAACCCTGCTTGAGCCAACGCAGGTCAAGGACAAGACCAAGATTCTTCGAGCCCTCAACAAACTGCGTTCGGGCGGCTCGACCGCCGGAGCCGAAGGCATCCGTCAGGCTTACGAGCTGGCCCGGCAGAACTTCAAAAGCCAAGGCGTGAACCGGGTCATTCTGGCGACCGACGGCGATTTCAATGTGGGCATTACCGACCGCAATGAACTCAAAAGCTTTGTTGAACGCCAGCGCAAGAGCGGCGTCTTCCTCTCCGTGCTGGGATTTGGCCGGGGCAACTATAACGACGCCCTCATGCAGACCCTGGCCCAGAACGGCAACGGCAACGCCGCCTATATCGATACGCTGAACGAGGCGCGCAAGGTGCTGGTCGAGGAAGCAAGCTCGACCCTCTTCCCCATCGCCAAGGACGTAAAGCTGCAGGTTGAATTCAACCCGCTCAAGGTCGCTGAATACCGGTTGATCGGTTACGAGACGCGAATGCTCCGCCGTGAAGACTTCAACAATGACAAGGTTGATGCGGGCGACATCGGCGCCGGGCACAGGGTCACGGCGATCTATGAGATCACACCGGTTGGAGCCAAGTCCCCGTCTCTCGACACGCTTCGCTACGGGACTTCGGCAACCAAGCCCACGGCGACGAAACCGGACGAATACGGCTTCCTGAAAATCCGCTACAAATTGCCGAAGGAAAACACGAGCAAGCTCATCACGATGCCGATTGGATCAGGGGCGGACTTTGCATCGGTCAAATCGGCGCCGGTCGAGGCCCGCTTCGCGACCGCCGTCGCCGCCTTCGGGCAGATCCTCAAGGGTGGCCGCTACACCGGCGCCTTTGGCTATGACGATGTGATTGCTCTGGCGCAGAGCGCCAGGGGCACGGATGAATTCGGCTATCGCGCCGAGTTCATTAACCTCGTACGGCTGGCGAAGTCGGCGCCGGCTCTGGATGTCCTGAAGCGCCGCCGCTAATCACCAACCGCCAGTTTGGCAAAACAAGGGAAGCTGCGCCCTGATGGCGCGGCTTCCCATTTTTTCCCGGTTCAAGCCGCCTTCAGTTCGAAGCCAGATTGCTCGGTCAATTCGGCAATACCAGCTTGCGCCTGCGCCTTATCAAGTTGCAGGAATGGCGGGCGCATATTGGTCCAGCCCGGATCATTTCGGTATTGCGCGATGATGGATTTGAGCATCGGGATCATGGGCCGCGCCTGAATGGACTTGCGCACCGCTGTTATTTCGCCCTGCAACTCATCTGCCCTGTCCGTCTCCCAATTGTCATAAACGCCGCGGATCATGCGGGCATTCACATTGCCCGTGGCGGTAATGCAGCCCGCTCCGCCATTGCGCATCCCCTCCAGCAGGAAGATTTCCGAACCCGGGAAAATCGTGAAGCCGGGAAAGGCCTCCAGAAGCGCTTTGGTGTTGTCCCAGTCGCCGGAGGAATCCTTCAGGCCGACAACAGTCTCCGGGTAAGCTTCGATGAGACGCCCAACCAACTCCACCGACAGGCCGACCTGGGCCACGGGCGGAATATGATAGAGATAGATTTTGAGACGCTTGTCGCCAACCCGCTGGATCACTTCCGAATAATAGGCGAACAGCCCATCGTCCGAGACCGCCTTATAGTAGAAAGGCGGCAGCATCATCACGCCTCCGCAGCCCTTTTCCACCGCATGGGATGACACGGTTACTGTGTCGGAAAGCGCACACAGGCCCGTCCCCGGCATCAGGACTTTTGGATCCACCCCGCCATCGACGAGGGCATCCAGCAAACCCATCCGCTCCTCCAGCCCCAAGGAATTTGCCTCTCCCGTTGTGCCAAAGGGCGCAAGGCCCGTGCAGCCATCGGCCAGGAGCCACCTGGCATGGGCCAGGTAACGCTCCGCGTCCGGAGCCCCATCGTCCCTGAATGGCGTCAATATTGGCGCGATAACGCCGTAGAAATCATGTTCTGCTGTCATGATAGAGGTCCCTCTCGGCCGGGGTTCTGGAGTTACGGCAGCGGAATGCCACCAGGCTGCTCAACCGGCACATGATACCCTTTTTCGACCGCCGGTCGCGCCGCGATAGATTTGTACCAACGCGCCACATTGGGAAATTCATTCATATCGACCTGGTGCCATTCGAAACGGGAAATCCATGGCCAGGTGGCAATGTCGGCAATGGTATATTCGGCGCCGGCCATATATTCATTGTCCTCAAGGCGTCCGTCGAGCACGCCATAGAGCCGTTCGGTCTCCTCATGATAGCGCTTTGCGGAATATTCGCTCGCGCCCTTGTTGGTCTTGAGGAAATGATGCGCCTGCCCGATCATCGGACCGACACCGCCCATCTGCCACATCAGCCATTCGGCCGTGCGCCATTTAGTCTCGAAGTCCTGCGGCCAGAATTTTCCTGTCTTCTCGGCGAGGTACATCAAAATAGCGCCGGATTCCATAAGAGAGAATCCGTTGCCGGCGTCAACGATAGCCGGAATTCGGTTGTTCGGACCAATGGCGAGAAAATCCGGGTGATGCTGCTCGTCCAGCCCGATATTTATCGGATGCACATTGTATTCCAGCCCGCACTCCTCAAGCATGATCGAGACCTTTCGCCCGTTTGGCGTCGACCAGGTGTAGAGATCAATCATTCCCTCATTTCCTCCATCACGAAATTCGCAGGCAGCTTAGGCTCCGGACCCGCGAATGGAAACCACTTGAACATAGGAGGACTTGTTCAGGGTCAAGATGTTTCCATGGATCAGCCCAAGTTTCGACACAACACCCGGCGCATAAGGTTTCCGGGGCGGCAACGAATCGGGACAGGACAAGCCGATGCCGGATTATGCAGATATACTGGACTTCCTGGCGAAGAATCCGCCACAAATGGATGCTGAACGCCAGCTCCATGCCTCGCTTCTCGAGTTGATGGCGCAGTGCCTGAGGGATGACGCGCCCGTGCAAGCTCAGAGCCTTGAGCCAGGCGAAGAGCCGCTTGTGAACAAAATCACGGACAGCCACATTCACTGGGTGCGTTTCAACTAACGGAAAATAACCTGCGACAGCAGGTCATTTGCACTTCCAATTGGCCCGGTGCTACACAACCAGCCGAGGGTGAGCCGGAGTATGCCCGGCCCGGAAACGGCGCAGACGCAGGTGTGTGCATTGCCCCTTGAGGGAGTTTGGTCATGGTCAGTTCGAAGGAAGATGTCGTTCACTGCCTTCTGAATTCTTTCGAGGAAGGCAAGCGCAGCGATGAACCCTACATCCATTGGAATTTGACGCAGTGTATCCCCGAAGACATTCTTGATGAGATTCTGGCTCTGCCGCTCGAGGCGCCGGACCTGGAAGGCGTATCGGGCAAGCGTGAGCTGCACAACAAGACGCGGACTTATTTTGACGTCGGGAACCAGAAAAGATTCCCCTGCTGCGCGGCCCTTGCCGAAGCGCTTCAGGACAGCCGCGTAACCGGCCGCGTGGCGCAACATTTCGGCACGAATTTGAACGGCACCTATCTGCGCATCGAATTTGCGCAGGATACGGGCGGGTTCTGGCTGGAGCCCCATTCCGATCTTGGCGTGAAGAATTTCACCATGCTGCTCTATCTGTCAAAGGACCCATCCCACAAGGACCTGGGTACCGACATCTATGATGCAGACAAGAAGCATGTTGCGCGCTCACCATTTAAGCCAAACGGCGCACTGGTCTTCATCCCCGCCGATGACACCTTCCACGGGTTCGAGCCGCGCTCCATCGAAGGTGTGCGAAAATCCATCATCATAAACTATGTAACGGATGAATGGCGCGCCCGCGAGCAGCTGGCCTTTCCCGACGCGCCAATCTCGTCTTAGGATCCGGCTCTCATTTCACGCTCCGCACCGGCAATGAAATTCCGGTCAATCGGGACCGCATCACGCCGCGGCGACACAAGCAGCTGAAAGACCATATTGGATCCGTGCAGGAACCCCAGTTCCGCCGCACCGAGATAAAACTCCCACATCCGGCAGAAGCGTTCGTCATAGAGTGCTTTTGCAGCCTCGCGGTTGGACGCAAAGCGCGTCCGCCAGTCCCGCAGCGTGTAATAATAATGCATCCGCAACACCTCCATATCGGCAACCCATAACCCCTGGCGTTCCAGCGCTTCAAAGGTTTCCGAAAGCGCGGGAACATACCCGCCGGGAAAGATGTATTTGCGAAAGAACGGGCCCGTCGTGCCGGGCTGGGTCAGAATGAAGCCATAGCCGTCGCTCTTGAGAAGGTCGCGGACCTTGCCGAAATATTCGTCGAAATGGCCAATGCCCACATGCTCCATCATGCCAACTGAAACCACCCTGTCGTACTGCCCCTCGACTTCGCGATAATCCTTCTGCACAAAATCGATACGCTCCGCGACGCCGGCCTCGGCCGCCTTGTTCTTCGCGATTGCGATCTGCTCGGATGAGACATTGATGGAGGTGACCCGCGCGCCCTCTTTCGCCAGCCGAATGGCGAAGGAGCCCCACCCGCCGCCGATTTCCATGATCGACATACCGGGCTTGAGCCCGAGCTTCGCGGTGGCGCGCGTCAGCTTTGCGGCCTGTGCCTCTTCCAGAGTGTCATCGGGCGAACGGTAAAAACCGCAGCTGTAGTTCATATCCTCGTCGAGAAACAACTCATAGAGTTCAGTGGACAGGTCATAATGATGGCGCGCCTGGCGTTTGGCTTTATCGACATCGTTCTTCTGCTGGCGCCGGCGCATGGCGCGCCACCCGCGCCGCAAAACTCCCTGAACCTTATGGCTCGCGAGCGGACCTCGATTGACGGAGAAGAGAGTGAGCAGATCGTAACAGCCTGAGCCCTCCTCGAACGTCAGCCCGCCATCCATATAGGCTTCCGCCGCCTGAAGCTCGGGA
>QIGN01000106.1 GCA_003228955.1 Hyphomicrobiales bacterium | reverse complement strand
ATAGAGCTTACGGTTCCACATGGCGTTGGCGGAGCTGTCCGGGCGCCTAGAGCGTTTCAATAAAGGCGTGAAACGCTCTAGATCTGGCGCGATTGACGATTGCGGGCGAGGTTCTGGCGATCCGGCGCGCACCGGTCCTGAAATTTGGCGGCCACCAAGTATCGCATGTCACGCCGGTGGATCAGTTTCTGTTCTCCGAACATATCGAAGTGGTGGCCGTGCTGGAGCGTTAAAGCAGTCCGTCTACAAATGCCGGGACAACTTTCGTCGCCGGGCCATGAACGGCCTGGGCGAACATCGACGCGCCTTCGGAGGGCTCCAGATTGAGTTCCACCGTGTGCGCGCCGGCATTTCGCGCCTCCATCACGAAACCGGCGGCCGGGTAAACCGTGCCGCTTGTCCCGATGGAGAGAAACAGATCGCACGCGCCAAGGGCCCGGGAAATCTCCTCCATCTGGTAAGGCATCTCGCCAAACCACACCACGTCGGGGCGCAGGCCGCCCTTTTTCTCGCAAGTCCCGCAAGCGAGAACGGTCGAGAGGTCGTTTTCCCAAGGCTCCCGTGCGCCGCAATGGTTGCAGAGCTTTTTCAGAATTTCGCCATGCATGTGAATGAGCCGTTGCGTCCCGGCCATTTCATGCAACGGGTCGATATTCTGCGTCACGGTGAGTACGTCGCCGGGATGCTCGCGCTCCAGTCTCGCAAGCGCCTCATGGGCGGCGTTGGGCTTGACCCCGGCCGCGCCCTTGCGCCGCGTGTTGTAGAACTCCAGCACCCGTTCAGGATCGCGGGCAAAGGCTTCAGGCGTCGCCACATCCTCGATCTTGTGTTTGGCCCAGATGCCGTCCTTGTCGCGGAAAGTGCTGAGGCCCGACTCAGCGGAAAGCCCCGCGCCGCTGAGTATGACGATGCGCTTATATTCGGGCATGGCGGGTAATCCTCAACACTCCAGCGCGTCGGCGACGCCGGTCATCGTATCGGTGACGATATCCCACTCGCTTTCCGCCTTGAGGTCTGTTGTCTGGCGGGCCCCATGTTCGGTTGGCCGGCACACGAACGCGGTGCGGAAGCCGAGCGTGCGCGCGGCCGCCAGATCGTTGTTATGGGCGGCCACCAGCATGCACTCCGTCGGTTCCAGATCGAGAAACCGGGCGTTGCGCAAATAGCATTGGGGAAGCGGCTTGTAGGCGCGCGCGGGCTCCGCGCCCAGTACCGCGTCCCATGGGAGGCCTGCACGTTTTGCCATGTTGACGAGGAGGGCGATATTGCCGTTGGAGAGCGTGGCGAGAATATATTTTGCCTTCAGCCGGGTGAGGCCTTCGACGCAGTCGGGCCAGGGGTTGAGCCGGTGCCAGGCCTTGTTCAGATGATCTATTTCCGCTTCAGTCAGTCCAGTTATATTATGCCTCGAAATCAACGTGATAAGGCTTTCGCGATGCAGCGTATCCAAGGGGCGCCATTCCCGGTCGCCGCGGCGAACCGCGTCCATCGACGGCTGATAGAGATCGCGCCAGTCATCGGCGAATTGAGACCATTCAGCCTCAAAGCCCTTCTGCTTTCCGAAGGCTTCAAGTTCGCCGATGATGCTGGTGCGCCAGTCCACGACCGTACCGAACACGTCGAAGAACAGCGCCTTGACTTGCTCCAGCGCCATGGAGCCTAGCCCTTACCTGTCTGGGCGCGGTGGCGCAGATAATGATCGGCGATGACCAGCGCCACCATCGCTTCGCCAATGGGCACCGCACGAATGCCGACGCAAGGGTCGTGACGGCCCCTGGTGGAGATTTCCGTTTCGTTTCCATGTGCGTCGATGGTTTTGCGCGGTGTGAGGATTGAGGAGGTGGGCTTCACGGAAAAACGAGCCACCACCGGCTGGCCCGACGAGATGCCGCCAAGAATGCCGCCCGCATTGTTGGACAGAAACTTTGGCTCGCCGTTTTCGCCCATACGGATTTCGTCGGCGTTTTCCTCGCCCGTCAGCGCCGCCGCGCCCATGCCGGCGCCAATCTCAACGCCCTTGACCGCATTGATGCTCATGAGCGCGCCGGCGATGTCCTGATCGAGCTTGCCGTAGATCGGCGCTCCCAGACCCGCAGGTACGCCCGTCGCCTCGACTTCGATGATGGCGCCGCAGGAGGATCCCTTTTTGCGAATGTCATCCAGATAGCTGGCCCAGCCTTGCACGCACGCATGGTCCGGCGAAAAGAACGGGTTCTGGTCAATCTGATCCCAGTCCCAGTTTTCGCGGTTGATTATGTGCGGACCCATCTGCACCAGCGCGGCACGCACGCTCAGCCCCCGCACATCGCGCCCGCCGCCACGCGCATGGCGGTTTCGCGCGCGGAGGAGCGCCCGCCGCCGCGATAATCTCGCAATCCGTATTTTTGCGTATAGGTGAAATCGGCATGTCCGGGGCGGAATTTGTCCTTGATATCCGAATAGTCCTTGGCGCGCTGGTCCACATTCTCAATCACCAGCGAGATGGGCGCGCCGGTGGTGACCTGCTTGCCGCCTTCCTCCGCAAAGACGCCGGACAGGATTTTTACCGCGTCAGGCTCCTTGCGCTGGGTCGTGTAGCGCGACTGCCCCGGACGGCGCTTGTCGAGAAACGTCTGAATTTCGCTTTCGGTAATCTCAATGCCCGGCGGGCAGCCGTCGACCACGCAGCCGATTGCGGGCCCGTGGCTTTCGCCCCAGGTGGTCATTCTGAACAGATGGCCGAATGTGTTGTGAGACATGGGATTTCCAGCCGCTTCAACCTTTTGCCGGTTCTAGTCGAGCCGGTAAGGGGCGTCAAACAACTCGAAGCATGTTGGTTGATAATCCAGCTTCGGGAAATATGTGTCTAAAGCAGTTTGACCGAGGTTTCCCCGACCAGAAAGACCCGGTCCTGCGGAATATTGACGAGCGGGATTTTCTTCTCCGGGGTCTTCTCGATGTGCCCCATTACGCAGCGGATAATGCCGCCATGGGTGACCACGAGGGTGTCACTTTCCACCTGTTCAAGCCAGCCCAGGGCGCGAGCCGACAGCATTGCAAAGCTTTCCCCGCCGGGGCCGGGCGCAACGGTGTTCCATGGGTCGTCAAAGCGGGCGGCGATCTCATCGGGTTGCTTTGCGCGCAATTCGTCCCAGGTGCTGCCCTGCCAGTCGGCAAAATGGATTTCCATCAATACGTCATCGGTCCGGTAGCCGGCGGCGGGCAGGTTCATGCTTGCCCGGATGATCTCCATGGTTTCGCGCGTGCGTCCAAGCGGGCTGGCGACGAAATCAAAGTCCTGGCCGTTCGCCACCAGATCGGCAAGAAGCTGTCCGTTGCGCCTGGCCTGACCCCGGCCGGTCTCGTTGAGCGGTGTATCCTCCTGCCCCTGCAGCCGCAAGGTTGCATTCCAGTCGGTCTGGCCGTGGCGAACCAGGTAAATTATTGGCATGGGAGTATCAATCCGGGGCGGGTGCTATTCTTTGACAACCGAAATGTCCGGCGCGTCTTCATTCTTCATACCAACCACATGATAGCCGGCATCCACGTGATGCACTTCTCCTGTTACGCCGCTTGAGAGGTCGGACAGAAGATACATGGCGGCGCCGCCTACATCATCGGTTGAAACCGTGCGCCGGAGCGGAGAGTTATACTCATTCCATTTCAGGATATAGCGGAAGTCGGAAATGCCCGATGCCGCGAGCGTTTTGATGGGCCCTGCGGAGATGGCGTTCACCCGGATACCGTTCTTGCCGAGGTCCGCCGCCAGATAGCGCACGCTTGCTTCCAGCGCGGCCTTGGCGACGCCCATGACGTTGTAATGGGGCATGACCTTTTCCGCGCCATAATAGGTCAGCGTCAGCAGCGAGCCCCCTTCGCTCATGAGTTTCTCCGCGCGCTGGGCGACGGCGGTGAAGGAATAGCAGGAGATCGAAAGCGTTTTGTCGAAATTGTCGGCGGTCGTGTCCACATAGCGCCCGTCGAGCTGATCCTTGTCGGAAAAGGCAATGGCATGCACGACGAAATCCAGTCCGCCCCATGCTTTCCCGATGTCATCGAACACGGCGTCGAGACTGGCCGTGTCGGTGACATCGCAGGGAAGAACGAGCGATGAGCCGATTTCCTCAGCCAGCGGAACAACGCGTTTTTTGAGCATGTCGCCCTGATAGGTGAGGGCAATCTCGGCGCCTTGCGCGTGGCACGCCCGGCAAATGCCCCAGGCAATGGAACGGTTGTTGGCGACGCCCATTACGAGCCCGCGCTTGCCCGCCATCAATTTTCCTTGGTCGCCCATCACGTAACCCAAAAAAGCCGGTTCTTCCGGCTGCCATCGTAAAGTATTGCGATTGTAGGCCCAGGTTGCAAAGCCAAATTCTCAGCCCCGCCCGAACAGGGATTGTGTCATTGTGTTTCGTGGCCTGGGGACCCCGCGCCAAGGATTGCATACACCGCGCGGGTTACAGTTGCCAGCGTCCATTTTCCAGACGGCACGCGATACCCTCGATTTGCTTGGTATAGCGGCCCAGTACCAGCGCATAGATGACGTGCCGGCACACCTGACCATCGGTATTGCGGAAGGCCCGGGTTGGTTTGATCAGGCCTTTCAGGGAGCGGCTTTTCTTTTGCCAGACAAAGGTTCCGCCGTCCGGCAGCTGGGATAATGCGAGTTGCAGCGCGCGCATTGCGATCACTTGGTCCTTTTGATCCAGCTTTGATCGCAACTCGGCAAGTTGCCGGATTGGATTTTTCTGCGGGGCAGGCACGCCGGCAACACCGGCCGGACCGGTTGAACTTTCCATTTGTTCGGCAATGGCCTTGGAATTCAAGGAGAAGCTGGCCGCGGCGGCCCATAGTATTGTGGCCAGGGGCATCGCCCCGGCGAGGTGGAACCTACGCATGACAATTTCGTTCCCGATTACTCTACGCGGTGACAATGCGCGAACACTATCAAACGTCTCATTCTTACGGTATCAGGGTGAGTAAAGTGTAAATGTGTATGCAGGAGCCGGATAAGCGCGGCCAGAATGCACGGACGTGACATCTCATGACAACGAAAACTCAGTCTCAGTTTTACACCGCGCCTCAGGCCGGGGATTTTGCCGATGCCGAAGATCCGGTTGCGCTTTTCATGGACTGGATGGCCGAGGCGCAAGCTCATGAGCCCAACGATGCCAATGCCATGTCTCTTGCCACGGTAGACCTGTCGGGGATGCCAAATGTGCGCATGGTTCTGTTGAAGGGCGTGGAGGATGGCGGCTTCGTTTTTTATACGAATCTTGAGAGCGCGAAGGGCCAGGAGCTTGAGTCTGCGCCCAGGGCGGCGCTCTGTTTCCATTGGAAGAGCCTGCGCCGGCAAATCCGGTTGCGTGGCACAATCAAACCTGTGAGCGATGCCGAAGCCGACGCTTATTATGCCAGCCGACCGCGCGGGAGCCGGATCGGCGCGTGGGCCTCGCGGCAGTCGCGGCCATTGGAGAGCCGGTTCGCGCTGGAGAAGGCTGTTGCGAAGTTCACGGCGAAATACGGGGCCGGGGAGGTGCCGCGCCCGGCCTGCTGGTCCGGCTTTCGCCTCACCCCCCAGGAGATCGAATTCTGGCACGACAGGCCGTTCCGGCTCCATGACAGAGTAGTGTTTCGCCGCCCTGTGGAAAATGAACACTGGTCAAAAACCAGACTCTACCCATAATTCGCACATGCCCTCGATGGGCTCGAATTGATCGGACATTTGATGACAAAACCTTCCAATGAAGAGCGCAAGACGCTGATCCTGACGGGCGCGAGCCGCGGTATTGGCCATGCCACGGTCAAGAGGTTTTCCAGCGCCGGATGGAGGGTCATCACCTGTTCGCGCCATGCCTTTCCCGAGGACTGCCCGTGGGAGGCGGGGCCGGAAGATCACATTCAGGTGGATTTGTCGGATCCGAAAAATACGCGCGCGGCCATCGATGAAATGAAACGCGGACTCGCCGATCAGGGCGGGCGTCTCAATGCGCTGGTTAACAATGCGGCCATTTCGCCCAAAGGCGAAGGCGATGTACGTCTGGGCGCAATCGATATGCCGCTGTCCGGCTGGCAGACGGTTTTTCAGGTGAATTTCTTCGCACCGATCATGCTGGCGCGTGGTCTGATTGAAGAATTAAAACTGGCGCGCGGCGCGGTGGTCAATGTGTCGTCGATCGCCGGCAGCAGGGTTCACCCCTTCGCGGGGGCGGCCTATGCGACTTCCAAGGCGGCGCTGGCATCGCTCACGCGCGAAATGGCGGCGGATTTCGGTCCGCATGGCATCCGTGTCAACGCGATCTCGCCAGGCGAGATTGACACCGCTATCCTGTCGCCTGGGACTGAAAAGATCGTCGAGGAACAAATCCCGATGCGCCGGCTGGGCGAGCCGGAAGAGGTGGCCAAGGCGATTTACTTCCTCTGCTCCGACCAGTCGAGCTATGTGAACGGCGCCGAGCTGCATATCAATGGCGGGCAGCACGTCTAGGCTCAGGCGGCTGCCGTCAATTGATCGAGTGCAAGGTCAAGACCGCGCTCCATACAATCGAACATCTCGTTGATCTGATCTTCAGTGATAATCAGCGGCGGGCACAATGCGAGCGTATCGCCAAAGATGGCGCGCGTGATCAGTCCTTCTTCCTCGCACAAGCGCGCGGCCTTGGCGGCGGCTCCCTGACTTGCGTCAAACGCTTTGCCGGTTTTCTTGTCCGCGACCAGTTCGATGCCGCCGAGGAGGCCAACACCGCGCGCATCGCCGACAAGTGGATGAGATGAAAGGGCTTCCAGGCGTGACTGGAATACCGGCGCGACTGAGCGCACATGTTCCACGATATTGTCGCGCTCGTAAATTTCCAGCGTCTTGAGGCCAATGGCGGTGGAAAGCGGGTGTCCGGTATAGGTATAGCCGTGCCCGAAGGTGCCGATCTTCCGGCTTTCATCGAGCATGGCCTGATAGACATCCTCAGATACCGTCACCGCGCCGAGCGGGGAATAGGCCGAGGTTATGGCCTTGGCGACGGAAATCGTGTCCGGCTTCAGATCGTAGGTCTGCGACCCGAACATGTTGCCGGTGCGCCCAAAGCCGCAAATCACTTCGTCCACAATGAACAGAATGTCGTATTTGCCGAGCACCGCCTGAATTTTTGCGAAGTAGCTTTCCGGCGGCACAATGAGACCACCCGCGCCCATCACCGGTTCGGCGATAAATGCGGCGATGGTGTCCGGGTCTTCCTTCTGGATCAGTTTATCCAGTTCTTCGCCCATGCGCGTTGCGAAATCGTCCTCGTCTTCACCGGCTTCCGCATTTTGGTAGTAGTGCGGGCAACTTGTATGCAGGATACGGTCGATCGGCAGATCGAAATCCGCGTGATTGGCCGGAAGCCCTGTCAGGCTGGCGGTGGCGATGGTCACGCCGTGATAGCCGCGCTGGCGCGAGATGATTTTTTTCTTCCGCGGAAGACCGCGCGCATTATTGTAATACCAGGCCAGCTTGATCTGGGTGTCATTGGCTTCGGAACCTGAGCAGGTGAACAGGATTTTGGACGCGGGCGCGGGGGAGATTTCTTTCAGCTTTTCGGCAAGCGCGATTGCCGGGTCATGGGATTTGCCGCCAAACAGGTGCGTGAATGAGAGGCGTGAAAGCTGCTCACGCGCCGTTTCAATCAGTTCTTCATTGCCGTAGCCCAGCGACGTGCACCACAGGCCCGCCATGCCCTCGATATACTTTTTGCCATTGTTGTCGCGGACATAAATGCCCTCACCGCTCTCAAGGATGACCGGACCCTCGCTGCGGTGGGCATCAAGGTTGGTATAGGGGTGAATGAGTGTTTCGATATCGCGTGTCTGCGCATTGGTCAGTGGGGGCATGGGTTACGTCCTGGGAGCTGGTGCCGGGCGGGGCCTTCCGATATTCAAATCAATAAGGAGTATTGCACAGGTGCGCCAGCCATTGTGTCATTCGGCGGCAAAGCCTATGTGGTACGCGACAAATTCCGCGCCGCCTTAAGGCGGCCTGAATTCTAGCGCTTTGTCGCCGTAAATAGTATCAGGAACGAGCATGACCGCTGTTTTGCTGCAACGAATGTCGAAGCAGGCGCGCTGGAGCCGGCGCGTGGCTGTCTTTGCCGCCCAGGTTGTGATCGTTAGCGTACTGCTGCACCGCTTTGATTTATTGAAGACGCCGGTCGCGACCAATCTGTTGGCGGTAGGTGCTTTCGGGGGCCTTGTCGCGTTGGCGCTTGCCGGCATTGCACTGGTGCGTATTTGGCGCGAGGGCATGTTGGGTGGTGGTCATGCCACGACTGGCGCCGCCATTGGCCTTCTGCTTATTGCCAGCCCTGTGTGGTATTTGC
The DNA here is from genome assembly GCA_003228955.1 of Hyphomicrobiales bacterium. Classification (GTDB taxonomy): domain Bacteria; phylum Pseudomonadota; class Alphaproteobacteria; order Rhizobiales; family Methyloligellaceae; genus UBA2767. The sequence goes on along the minus strand of QIGN01000106.1, from coordinate 13,223 downwards.
CGGACTTGCTCACCCGGCCCAAAATCAATGACATATCAACGGATTTTCAATCGCCGCCAAAGTTTGAACTGATTTCTTCACTGCGCGCCGGGGACGCAAACCCCATTGTTTATCCGGGTAGGGATTTTTCCGTAAAACAAACCGAAGCCTATCCGGATATTCGCCCGATGATGCTTGAGCGGTCAGCCGAGGAAACCTACGAACTAGCGCGTGAGGCCGTGAGCCGGCTGGATTGGCAGATCGTCAGTGAACGCAAACCGGAAGGTGGTATTCCGGGTCGAATCGAGGCTGTAACGAATACACTCCTGATGGGTTTTACCGACGATATTGTCGTGCGTGTAGCCGCCCGGAAGGGCGAGGCCCGGATAGATGTGCGTTCGGCGTCGCGTTATGGAGACCATGATTTTGGCGCCAATGCCCGGCGCATTCGGCGCCTGTTCACCGAGATCAAGGCGGGACTGGAGAAAGGCGAGCGCGAGGCGTTGGAAATTGCTTTGGCAAAACGTGCAAAAGAAGCGCGTGACCAAGCCAAAAAAATGCGGGAGTTGAGAGCGGCAGAAAAGAAAAAGGAAGAAGTGCGGCTGGCGCTCCTGAGAGAAAAGGCTAAGGCCGAGGAATTGAAAAGGCTGAGTGAATTGCAGCAGGAAGCTCTTCGCATTGAACAAGGTTTCGCTCTACCAGGTATTCCAGGTGAGCGAGTACGGACAAAGCGGCCGCGGGCAAGAGATTCGAGTCAAGACGACGGTAGATTTTGGGAACAATTTGGGGAATAAAGCGGTCGCCGCTCTTCAGGCAGGCATAGATCGCCGATTCACGCATTTTTCTATGCATCAAATAGGCGCGCACGATCCTTTGGGGCATTTCAATGCGTCCGCCATGTCCGGGCAGAAACAATTTGTCCCGCCGCTCGGACAACCGTTCAAGAGACGTCAGAAAATCAGCCATATTGCCCTCCGGCGGCGCCACGACCGTTGTGTTCCATCCCATCACATGGTCGCCTGAAAAGACCGTGCGCCGGCCTTGCAATGCGAAGCACAGATGATCGGGCGCATGGCCGGGTGTGTGGATGATATCCAGCGCCCAGTCCGCCCCCTCGAGTACATCGCCGTCACGCAGCGTTTCATCGGGGATGAATTCGAGATCGACAAAGGCCTTGCCCGACGGGCTGGTTGTCCGCGCCCCGCGCTCTTTGCCCGTATTTCCGAAGGCCAGAACTGGCGCGTTCGAATAGTCTTTCAGGCGCGCGACCGCGTCGGTGTGGTCACGGTGGGTGTGGGTCACCAGTATATGACTGATCCGCTCACCCTTCGTCGCCGTGGCGATGGCGGCAATATGCGCGTCGTTGTCCGGACCGGGGTCAATTACGGCGACGTCGCCCTGGCCAACCAGATACGTATTCGTGCCTTTAAACGTAAAGGGGCCGGGATTGCCGGCAACGATGCGGCGGACGCCGGGCGCAACCTCGACCGCCACGCCATAGTCGAAATTCATCTCGGTGTTGAAGGCCAGCCTCGAGGCGCGGTTCGTTCCTGGTTTAGAGGTGCTCATTGGGAGGCTTTCCATGAGCGGCCCGAGGATCCGGACCGCTTCGGTGATATTCTCCTCCGAGCCTTAAGCTCAAAGGTGTATCGTAAAATCCGACGGGCTGGTCGGAGTGGCAGGATTTGAACCTGCGACCCCCTCGTCCCGAACGAGGTGCGCTACCAGGCTGCGCCACACTCCGCCATTTTTCGGCCCGCGAGCCTGCGGTTTATAGCTTCGCACCGCAGCTCCCGCAAGCAGCGTTGTATGCCGTGCGAAAGCAAGCCCATGGATTTGTTTGCTTGCCTATTTGCAGTTTGGTGGCGCAAGGATTAACCCCTCGCCGTAGATGGGATCCTTTCCCTTGCGGCCAGGGTCGCGCGCTTTAAGGGTCCGCTCAACATCCTCGACGGTGCGGATCTGAGAATTGCCACTTCGAATAGATGCGATAATTGCCGTGGCGAATGGCGCCGCGAATGAGGTGCCTGTGCGGAAACCGGCCTTGCTGTCAGGATACGCGGTCCATAACCGCACGCCGGGAGCCGCGTAAGATATATAGCTCCCGCGATTGGCGCGCGGGGAAGAGCGCAGACGATGGTCAACCGCCGTAATAGCGATAACGTCGGAGTAGGCCGCCGGAAAACGCGGAGGCGCGCCCGGGCCGCCATTTCCCGCAGCGGCAATCGCAATGATACCTTTTTTCCCAAGCGCCAGTACGGCGTGTTCCAGCGCGGCATTCGCGGCCCCGGCGAGGCTCATATTGATGACGCTTACCTGCATCGATGTGAGCCATTCGATGCCCTTGACCATGGAGACCGTGTCCGCGGCGGGATTTCCCTCTTCATCGGTAAAGAACACGTCCGCCGCAAACAATTCGGCGTTCGGCACCAGCCCCGGTGTCGTGCTTTCCGCATCGCCAGTGAATAAAGCTGCTATCGCGGTACCATGTTCTTTTGGAGACGGCTTCACGCCCGCGGGCGTGAAGGACTGGATGTTGATTTTGCGTCCGGCCAGTGCCTTGTGGCGCACATCCACGCCGGTATCCAGCATCACTGCGCGAACCCCCGATCCGCACAGTGCGTTGCGGCGCCAGCGCACCAGTTTCGGACCATAGCAGCGCAGTCCCCGGCATCTGCGGCCGCCGACCCGGTACAGATTGTTGAGCGCGAAAGTTTCCTCCTGAATGTTGTCCGTAAGCAACTGTCTGGCTGCAATCGTATCAAGCCCGGGCGGTATCTGGAGGCGTGTCAGCGTAAGCGATAGGCCGGCAACCGTTTCAATGGATAGCACACTAAAACCCAATCTTTGAGCGCTCTCAATGGCATCTGCGCTGCTGTTTACCGCAAGAGTTTCGTTGGGCACAAATGACGAGACGCCCGACACGCGTTTCTGTTCCGACGCCCTTGGGGTGGACCTGACCGCCCGGCGCGGGCGCCTTACGGGCCGGCGGGCTTTTTTGCTGCGCTTAGAGAAGAAGCCCCAAGGCCGGCATCATCGCCCGTGGGATGGGCGGTATGGGTTTCAATCGACCACCGGCCGGCGACGCTGCGGCAGGCTATCCCCACGGCGCTCGCCTCGGGCGTTGATGGTACGACGTATTCCCCGCAGAAGCGGCCGGCTTTGTCCTTGAATATCAGCACCGGAACAGTCGTTTCAGGCTCGTTCGATTCACTTGTCCGGTTCCTGGACTCGCCGCTGGGCAGGCTTTCCAGAGTATCGCTCAGCGCGCCGCGCGCCCACGGATGGTTTTTATCGATGGTCAGCAAAGCAAACCGGTCGGACGCGGGGCCGGTTGATCCACCCTGATACCATGATCCCAAAACAATCCCGGCCGCGCACGTGACAGGCGGCTCATAACCGTGCCCACGGGTACGTCCATTGTTCCGGCCGCTTCGCGATATGACAGGCCGTCAATGTAAACGAGGGCGATGACGATTTTCTGCTCATCGGGCAGCTCTGCAATCCTGTCCTGGATATTGAGGGGTACTGTACAATTGGGCGCCAGGACCAATCCCGGCAGAAAAATAAAAAGGGGCGCTTGCGCCCGGGGCGACTGGTCCCTATAACCGGCGCCGGGATTTTTTTTGGGAGCAGTTTGGGAGCAGAGCCCCCTTTGTTCACCCGGCGTTCCCCGCTATGGTAGCGTCTCTACCCGAAGAGACCGGCCAAAAATGATCAGCTGCCGATGGGGCGTAGCCAAGTGGTAAGGCAACGGGTTTTGATCCCGTGATTCGCAGGTTCGATCCCTGCCGCCCCAGCCAGTTATCGTCGAATTGCGGCGTATGTGAGCGGGTTACCCGCATGCTTGGCAATGCATGAACCTTAACCTTAGCTGTCGAATTTTTCGACTGTGTGGGCCTAATCCCCTCTCCGTCTTGAATTCAAAACCTATCCATTTAACTGGGGAAACACCATTTTCTACTGTGGCTTTTATGCATCATAGACTGGATTTTTCTCGTGGACTTATTTCAAATAACTTTGAGAAACCGGCGAAATAGTGCTAATCGGTTAACGAACTAGTAAATGGTGCTGCGAGACGGTGATTCGCTCGGGATGCGGGACTGGGATTTCTGAACTCGGCGAATATGGGAACGGGCAAGCGGGCAAGCGGTTCGTGTTCTTGCTAGGTCGTCTGTGATAGCGTTACTCGATTTGAGTTGTTGTAGTTGGGGGCGGTGAAGTGGCTTCAATTTCAGATTTAGGCCGATGGGCTTGGCCCGTTACGCGTCGCGCGCGTAACGCATTGCTCGGGGCTGTGTGCGCAGCTGTATTGCTGCCAGGCTCGGCGCAGGCGATTTCCCTGAAAGCAGCGATAAAGATTATGCTGGAGGGCAATCCCGAGATTGGTGAGGCGATCGCCCGTCGCGAAGCCATTGAATTCGAGTTGAGTCAGGCGCGCGGCTTGTATGCGCCGAGTATCGATGGCGAGGCACGTTACGGGGTGCAAAGGCTCGATAGCCCCGGAACGCGAACCTCAGGCACAAGTGACGACGACCTTAATCGCAGGGAAGCAAGGCTTTTGTTGACACAACGTGTCTTCGACGGCTTTAACCGGCGCGGTGAGCGGCGAAACCAGGCGGCGCGAGTTGATGCTTCCTCGTATCGTGTTTACGAGCGTTCAGAGTTTCTCGCGCTGAATGTTGTGCGGGAGTACCTGGAAGCGGGGCGTCTTTTAAGGATAGTCCGGTTCTCAAAAGAGAATCTTGCTTATCACAAGCGCATACTTGGAGATCTGAAAGAAGGCCAGACAGGCGGTTCGATATCAGTGGCGGATAGTCAGCAGGCTGAGGAACGTGTCTTCGCCGCCGATGCAAGAGTCATTGAGGCCACCGAAGACCTGAACGGTGCGAAGATTCGCTTCTTCAAATTGGTTGGTAAACCACTTAACTCCTTTCAGAGGCCGGGAAGTGTTGTGTCTTTCATGCCACGGAGTCTGCCGGAAGCAATTGGAATTGCCCGCACCAACAATCCGTTGATCAAGATTGCCATAGCCGATCTGGATGCGGCGAGAGCACTGGTCACAAAGGCGCGGAGCGAATACTTTCCCAAGCTGGACATTGAGGTGCAGGGACGCACCGGGCGCGATCTGGATGGCGTAAGGGGTCGCGAAGAAGAGGTCCGGGCTGAACTGGTCATGCGCTGGAATGTATTCAGGGGTGGTATAGACCGCGCTAACGTACAGGAACAGGTGCGTGTCGCTGATGGTGAGCGGTATGGCCTGAGAAGGGCGCACCGCGACGTTGAAGAGCAGGTTCGGCTCGCATGGGAGCGCCAGGTTCAGCAGCGTCGCCGCTATGGCCGATTGAAGGAACAGCAGGCGAGTATTGGTCGCCTGATTGAATCTTATGGCGAGCAATTCAAGGTGGGCGACCGGTCACTGCTTGATTTGCTTGACACACAAAATACTCGATTTAATACACAAGTTGCCGTTGAGACCGCGCGCAGCGCACTGCAGTTCGCAGAGTTCAGAGTGCTTTCCAGCATTGGCAAGTTATTGACTACGCTTAATCTTGAGGCGCCGGAACAGTCGGACGCCTATGCGCGCGTAGAGCACCGCGTGCCCGATACCCCCGACGGGGAAACTTACAGGCGGAAGAAGCCCAGCAACCGTTGGTTCACCAGAGGCTCACGTTAGGTTAAGTTTAGCGTGCGATAACGGTTGCCCGTCGGCGCATGATCGACGAACACATCATCTCTTATCGGCGAATAACCAACTGACGTGAGAAATGACGGATACTCATCCATCTGCGCAATCAACAGAGTCTGAATCTGTTCGCAGCCTGGCTGCGGATGATGTCTATTCGGATGGATTGCTGGGGTGTCTTGAATTTATTGCCCGTCATTTTGACCGGTCTATTCCGCCGGGCGCTCTGGTGTCAGGATTGCCCCTCGCGGATGGCAAACTGACACCACGGCTGTTTCCGCGCGCCGCCGCCCGTGCCGGACTTTCGGCACGAATCGTACGCCGGCCCCTGGAGAAACTGAACTTGCTTTTGCTGCCCTGCGTTCTCCTGCTCGACGACAACGAAGCCGTCGTTCTGGTTGAGCTTTCCGATAGTGGTGATGCACAAATCGTCATGCCTGACACTGGTTTCGGACTGGCGGAACTGAGTGCCGAACAGCTGGCGGAACGTTATTCGGGTTATCTCATACTTTTGAAACCCGAATACAAATTTGAGCTTGGGAATCATGATGCCGCGCCTGCGGGGAAAAACTGGTTCTGGAGTGCCGTAACGCCTCTGTGGCCGAATTATCTGCAGGTTCTGATCGCTGCCGCGCTCATCAACATCCTGGCACTGGCTTCTCCGCTGTTCATTATGAATGTGTATGACCGCGTGCTTCCAAATAAGGCGATTCCGACTTTATGGGTACTGGCGATTGGCATCGGCATTGCCATCGGTTTCGACTTCATTCTCAAAATGCAGCGCAATGCGCTGATTGGAAACGCGGGCCGCCGGGCGGATATTATACTGGCCAGCCGCCTGTTCGCGCATGTCCTGAATCTGGATTTAAGTCAGCGGCCGGTGAAGACCGGCGAATTTGCGAATCAATTGCGGGATTTTGAGATCGTCCGGGAGTTTTTTACTTCCAATACGGTCGTGACACTTACGGACTTCTTTTTCATCTGGCTGTTCATTTACATCATTTATCTGATTGCCGGCGTTGTAGCGCTTGCACCTGCAGTTGCGGTGTTGGTGGTCCTTATAGCCGGGGGATTGCTGCAAATTCCATTGCACAAAGCTGTCCGCAATGCTCAGTCGGAAGCCACTCACCGCCACTCGCTTCTCATTGAGGCGCTGAACGGACTTGAGACGATCAAAACGTCACGGGCGGAAAGCCAGTTCCAGAGCAAGTGGGAACAGTTTGTCGGCCAGAACTCAAGAACAGCTGAAAAGCTGAGATCAATCTCGGCCATCGGCATGAATTTCACCTCGTTTGCCCAGCAGTTTGTCACCGTCGGCATCGTGATTATTGGCGTCTATCTGTTTGATCTGGGTGAGGTTTCGCCCGGCGCTATTATCGCCTCGGTGATTCTCGCGGGACGGGCCGTCGGGCCGCTTGGTCAGATTGCCGGGACGATCGGACGCTCTCAACAGGCGTTCCATTCGCTGGGTGTCTTGAATCAGATCATGTCTGTACCTGGTGAGGGCGAAGGCCAGGAACGCCATATTGATCGAAATATCCTGGCCGGGTCGGTCGAATTCGAAAACATTACTTTCAGCTACCCGGAATCCGAGGTGCCGGCACTCAAGGAGTTTTCACTAAAGATTGAATCTGGTGAGAGGGTCGGCATCATAGGGCGAATTGGATCGGGAAAGACGACTCTGGGCCGCCTTATCTCCCGCCTGTATGTGCCGGATCAGGGGTCGCTGCTGCTGGATGGTGTTGATGTCCGCCAATATCACCCAAGCGATATTCGCCGCCGGGTGGCATTTGTCTCACAGGATTCAGCGCTTTTCCACGGCAGCGTCAGGGACAATATCATCCTTGGTGCACCTTATGTGTCTGACGATCTGGTGATCCGCGCTGCTGATCTTGCGGGTGTATCTGAATTCGTGAAGCTGCATCCGCAAGGGTTTAACATGCCGGTCGGAGAGATGGGGCGTTTTCTCTCCAGCGGTCAGCGTCAGTCAATCACGCTTGCCCGCGCTTTCCTGTTTGATCCCTTGATCGTGTTTCTCGACGAACCCTCCGGGTCAATGGATATGGCATCGGAGCGCGCCTTGATCAAACGTCTCGATGGTGCCTTCAGGTCCGACCAAACCCTGATTGTAACGACCCACCGGACATCGATGCTGGCCCTGGTCAATCGACTTGTGGTGTTAGAAAATGGTAGTGTCGTAGCGGATGGCCCACGCGATACCGTTCTTAAGATGCTGAGAGAAAAGTCCGGCGCTCGCGCCTCGGATGTTGGAAAGACCCACCAGGTTCAGAATATTGTCATCCCGCAGCAAGCATCAGCCCCGCCCATTCACGTCGCCGGCGTCACACCGCCCACTGGAAAGTCCGATGGAAACTCCGGCGCAAAAAAGGCACATGTCGGCGCGCCCGGGTCTGCACCAAAACAAGCACAGAAACTTCCCAATCGGAACAACAAGCAAAACAAAGAATCTGGTGCGCCCCAAGCTGCAAAAATAACTAAATCCACAAAGGCTGAGGCGGGACAATAGACATGCTCACCTTGGTGAGCGATGCGGATCCAAAAAGCAGAGCAGGGGAGATGTGTCGGAGATTCTCGGGTTCAGCAAGCAGAATCTGCCGATCATTTGCACGATCGCCGATCCCCTGCTGAATGCGACATTTGTTTCAATAAATGGTGTATCTTTAGCTACCAGATCGCTGATAATTCTGTCGACCGGTCTTCCCAGTGAAAACCGCACTATCGTGTCCGCCTTGTCCCGTATATCGGGGGAAACCAGCGCCCCAAGTATCTTCTCGCCAAACACGCCATTTTGGGCGATTAGTTTCTTTTCCCGGCTGACAATGACACAGGGTATCGGGCAGCTGGTCAGGATGCCCTGAATATCGGCGTTTGTGTGTGAGATGTGAGCCTGTATCAGCTTTTTGCGCATCCATCTGGCGCAATAGGTTCTGAGAAGTGAACTGCGGTTTGTCGATGAATTTTCGTCGATCAGACGGAACACCAGCTCCGACAGTTTTAATCCCTCATCCTTGGCGCTGAACTCAAGCTGTTCCCAAAATTCCTCCTCAAGTCTTATCGAGATTCGATGTCCGTGGCGTTGCAATATCCGCTGGCGCGGTTTCAGCCATGCCGAATTCAATTCCATCACAAATCTCACGTGCTTCGAGCTAAACGCGGCGATCCCCGTCAGGATCGTTTGACCCGCAACAATTCAAACAAACCATACAACATACTATGTAGTATTGTTAACTGCAAAAAGGATTCACAGGAGAGTATTGAAGCTACCTGCGTTAGTATTTCGTTAACTATTGTGGCGCCGGTCACCAAGTTACGGGCAAGGGACGGTGCGGCATGATCTGATTTTGTTGACGCAACTTATTATCCGAACGGTGGAGTATTTTAAGATGGCCAAGCGCGAAGATTTTTCGCAGAACACGAACTCGGGTGAAGCAGGAAGAGGCGGCGATTCCGGCGGTACTGTTCCAGAGGCGAGTTCAATTGTCATTGGGACGCCGGAACCGGGGGTTGTCCGCGTTGCGCAAGCCAATCCCGGGGATCAGCAGCAAACGGCTGAACCGCAGGTCTTTGATCTCGCCAATGCACCCGTAAAGGCGAGCTTTACTTCAACCGAATTCGGCATGCGTATTGAACTTCCGCCCGGCACGGGCATCGATCAGGTATTCATAAAGGATGGCAATCTTTATCTCGTTCAGGAAGACGGCTCTGTCGTTGTCATCGAAGGCGGCGCGGCAAATTATCCCACGCTGGTAATCTCCGAGGGCATTGAGATTCCCGCGGAGAGGTTACAGGCAGCGCTTGAGAACGCTCAGGAAGGCGTTCCCGCGGCCGGTCCCGAGGTTGATGGCGGCCCAGACAGCGGCGGCGGCAACTTTGCCGTTGACCCAGGCGGCATCGGCGATCCGCTCGATCTGACGCCTCTGCTGCCTCTCACCGAGTTGGCGTTTGGCATAGGGTTCGTCGAGGATAGAGAACCTGATCCCCTGGAAGAACTGGACACCGTGCCGACGATCGGCTCGCCTGAAATGGTTGCGCTCGAGGAGGATGATATTCCTGAGCGGGGGCATGAACCCCCCCACCGCAGGGGAGAGGGAGAAAACGACCACGATCATTCAAGTCAGACCAATCCGAATTTAACGACGGCCATGGGCCGTCTTGCAGTCAATTTTGGCGATGATGGCCCGGGCTCGATCGTCTTTGCGCCCGGCATTACCGCGCCCGAGGGACTGACGTCCAATGGCATGGAAGTCGTTTATCAGCTGTTCAATGGCGGTACGGTGCTTGTGGCCTTCGTCGATAAGGACGGCACGATGGGATTCAACGCTCCGCTTCCCGCGGAGCTGGGTATTACACTGGAAGGCCAGCTGCCGCCCTTCAATGGCGGTGCGCCCGACATGCCGGTATTCGTCATCGAGATCAACCAGGATTTTGGCTTAAATCCCGACGGAAAATACACAGTCTGGCTGCTCGACAATATCGACCATAACGAGCCGAGCAAGGATGGCGAGGACGGCACTACGGAAGGCCTGCCGCTGACCGGCATCCTCTCTCAGGAAAACCTCGACAATCTGGAAGACGAAGAACTCGAATTCCTGAACTTTGGTTTTGTTGCCACGGATGGCGACGGCTCAACCGCGACCAGCGAATTCATGGTCAAGATTCAGGACGACATTCCCTTCATCGATGTTCCGAACAATGAGAAATGGGTCCGGATTGAGCTCCAGAAGGGCCAGAACCTGCCGGAGGGTGAACGGGACGAGGAATCGGGAGGAGAGCAAGAAACGCTCCTTGCCAATGGGAACGGGCCTGATCCGATGGATCTGCTTTACAAGATTCCAGACGGCACGAAAGACCTGCATATCAGAATTTCCGACTTGATGACGAGCGCCGGTTTCGAGAACACGCTCGGCTACTATTTTGCCGATGCGGACGGCAATCCGCTCGAAGGCAAGGTTATTTTTGCCGATGTGAAGGGCGAAAGCGGCGAAGTCATCCACATCGATGGCTCTGATATTCCGCCGGCCGCCCAGATGCTGGGATTCTTCATTATTCCCGATGGCGGTACGATTTCTGGTGGCACACCATTGAACCCGACATTGACCGATTACGATATGGTCGACTTCGAGCCGGACGGCAACGGCGGCTGGAAAGTTGTTGATGTAGATGGCGAAACACGCACTGATCTCGAGGGCAATCAGGCAAACGTCTATTTTTCCGACCGCCGGCTCAACCCCGACGGCGAAGACTACGAAATGATGGGCATGCCCCGCGACGGAATCGACGGCCGGAAGGATTCCAACTGGGAGGACCTCCCGATTCCGAGCGACAGGGAGGGCGAGCCTGACTTCAATGACGTTCAGTTCAACGTCAAGGTCGTGGCCAAAGTCGACGTCGAATATCTTCTTCAGGTCGACGAAGACGACATCAACAATTTCGACCGCCATTTCGACGATGCCGACTATGACGGCATCGAAGGCTCAATGGGCACGCACCCGAATGATGGCGCCCGCCATGACGGCTCCTACACAGGTGATCCCTACATCGAGCATGGCGGTTTCGGAGACCGCGGCCCGGCGATTGCCCATGCCGATCTGGGCATCTGGTGGGGCTCTGACGACGGCAATATGGAGCCGTCATTCATGAACGGGGAAGGTGATGGGGAAGGCGAAGGTAACCCCAGTGTTACGTCTTTCTCATCCGGTGATCAGGACGGCACCGAGTTTTTCGGACAGGATGCCGTGAATATCCTGACTGACGTCATCACCATCGAAAATGGCCATGATTTCGCCGAAGGCGAAAAAGTCGTCTACACCAATGTAGACCCAAGGGAACAGAACCCAGCGGACGGTATCAACGCGATCGGCGGTCTGCCGCCGGGCGCATATTACGTGATAACCAGCGCCAATCCGAATGTTTCGCTGGGATCCAATGAAATCCAGCTTGCGGCGACCCTGGCGGACGCGCAGGCAGGCAATGCCATTGATCTGACCAGTCAGGGTTCAGGCACGCAGTTCATCCACAAAGTGGGCGACCGCTCGGTCATCTTTGACCCCGGTCTCGACGGACAGAACGCCACCAGCAGTGACGGCGCGGCGCTGACATCGCAAGGCGAGCAGATCATCTACCAGCTCGTGGATGACGGGACCAAGCTGATTGCCTTTGTGGATGGTCCGGGCCGGCCGGGGAACGGTGATGAAATCGATAGTGTCACCGATAGTATCACTCAGGCCGTTTACACGCCTGAACCCCAGGAAGGCGACGGCATCTTCGATGGATACGGCAATTCCGGCGACCGGTTGATCTTCGAAGTCGAGCTTTCCGATCTTGGCGGCGGCGAGGTGTGGTTCAAGCTGTTCGATCAGGTCGACCACCCTAATCCGGGCGTGGATAATATGGGCAAGGCCGTTCAGGACCTGCTTTGGGTGAAGTTCGGCTTCATCGCCACCGACAGCGATGGCGACATGGTCATGGACAGCTTCACCGTCGACATCAAGGACGACGTGCCGATCCTGCTCGACAAGATGGTGATGGCGCGGGTCGACGAGGACGATCTGAATAATTTCGATCCGGGTGATGGCAACTATGACATGATCGAGGGGTCGATGGGCACGAGCCCGAATGACGGCCGCCATCCCGACCATTCGGTCACCAACGATGACGGCTCGGCCTCGCCGGCTACCGCATCGCCGAATACGCCGGTTCAACATCAGCTCTCCGTCGCGCCTCTGGTCAAGTTCGGCGCCGATGAGCCGGGCATGTTCCAGTTCAAGGGCAATCTTGACGAGCCGCGTACGCTTGAGAAGGGCGGGCAAGACATCCGGCCGGGCGATCTCGTCTACAAGATCCCCGCGCATAACGATCTGACGATCGATCTGTCCAACCTGATGGAAAATGCCGGGTTCGGCAACTCGCTGGGATATTATCTGGCGGGCGCGAATGGCGAGCCGGTCGAAGGCAAGATTCTGTTCGCCAATTTGAACGAGCCCTTCCCGATGGATCCGGCGCCGTTTACGCTCAATGCCGGAGAACTCGATGGTTTCAAGTTTGTTGGCTTCTTCATCATTCCTGATGGCGGCGACGAAAATCCGGCCCTGACCGATGGTCAGGAGGTTGAGTTCAGGCCGTCGAGTGACGTACCGGGCGCACTGGTCGCGGTCAATACCGATACAGGCATGGCGCTGGTCGGCCACAAATCGTCAAGCAATTCCACCGACTTCGAGCTCGCCTACTTCTCCGACCGGCGGTTCAACCCGGATGGCCCCGACGGCAACAATCGCCCGGACGACCACGAGAAAATGGGCATGGGCGACCAGAAGGACTCCAACTGGGAGGACCTTTTCTTCCCCCGTGGCCGCAATGAACCGGACTATGACGACATTCAGTTCGACATCACGGTGTCCGCCCAGCCGGGCATCTGGGCAGTGTCTCTGGTCGAAGGAGAGCCGTCCGGTGACCCGTTCAGCCTGATGTCCAAGGGCGAGCTGGTGCGGATTTACGAGGTTACGGAGAACATCGATTCCTACGGCGATCTGGAATCCAC
>QIGN01000194.1 GCA_003228955.1 Hyphomicrobiales bacterium | reverse complement strand
TATTACGGCCCCTTCGATGCGCACCATATCTTCGATGAGCTGTGGGACGGCGCGCTTGAAACCCGGGCGCTGAAAATCGACATCACCTTTTACTGCCGCAAATGCTACGGCATGGCGACGGCGAAAACCTGTCCCCATGAGCCCGAAGACCATGTATCGATTTCCGGCACCCAGCAACGTGAGATGCTCTCCACCGGCGCGGACATACCACCCGAGTTCAGCCGCCCCGAAGTTGTGGATATCCTCAAGGAATATTATGCCAGCCTGGGGTCGACAGGCTAGAGCAGTTTCGAATTACACCGGTTCATAACCACACGCCTTGAAATAGTTTGCGCACTGGTGTTCAGGGTATTTTTCGATGGCGCTGGCGATTGCATCATCCAGGTCTTCCATTGCCCTGGCGGTGGCTTTTCTCAGCATGTTTGAACGTGATGCCACAGCGCTCGAAGAACAACCAGATCGTCGATGGCGCCGCCAATATGGAGCGCTCCGCAACCAGACGTTCGCTGATCTCCACCGGGGTGATATCCGGTTGTTCCGCGACAAGCCCCGGAATGAACGCCTCTGCCGCGTCCAGCTTGCCGCCGCCCTTCGGGCCATGCTTGCGCGCTTCGCGTTCGCCGTGGTCACGCCACGCACGATGCCACCGAACAGCCCAGGCAACACCGATTGTGTCGAAAGACCACCGTCAATCGCATCCAATACCCGGCCACGAAGATCACTGCTGTAAGCCCGTGTCATGTAAATCTCCCTGCAAATCAATGCTGGAAGGGAATCACGAATTCAAACAGATGGGAATCCTCATTATGAATCGGACAACATCAAACGTGCTCTAGATCTGACAATGCTGGCCTAAGGCCGGTCGATCATTTCTCAGGTGTTTGCCCGCCGGCGAAACATGATTGCCAGTGCGCCGAATACCAATACAAGAAACGGACCGCTCAACAGGTTGATGATCGTCAAGCGCCGCCCCAGTTGCTCCACATCATTGCGGATCTTCAGCCGGATTTCGCGAAGGTTCCGCCGAACCGGCAAGAGTTCACGTTGCAACTCTCTCATTTTCGAGCGAATGGTTTTCGGCAACTGATCTATGCGCTCGACACCGGCAGCCGATGGAATTTTGGCGATTTCCGCTTCAACATTTGAAATCTTCTGGACCTGTTCCGCTTCCTGTTCGCGGTATTTCTGCTGCGCCCGCGAGAACAGTTCCGCGACCCGCTTGAACGGGCGCTGCAACTGGCCGCGCGAGCGTATTGCGATCAAGGCCGGGTCACCGCTCGCATATTCGACCATGTTCAGCAAGAATGTCAGATTGTCATTCAGCGGACGGACAATAACACGGCCGTTCAGCTCTACCTTTTGCAGGGAAAAGGGATCAAACACCCAGTCAGCGTCCGCGACAGCGAACACGAGGGGCGAACCGGTAGATTGGTAAAGCTGTTTTTTCCCATCCGCGGCGCCCGGACCGACATCCCCGTTGCCGCCGAACGCAGATGCGAAAGGCCCGCGCAGCATTGCCGCTATAATCCGGCTTTTGCCATCGGGCTGAAATTTGGCGGCCAGTTCGGCTGACTGCCCCGATGCGAAAGCCTTGCGCTCAAGGCTTCCGCTTTTTTCCGTCGTCGAGACGATTGGCGTTCCCCGTTCTTTCGCGACAATGCTCAGGGAGCCTGCCTCTGCAAAAAACACCTCATTCAGGTTGGCTGTCACGGGATGCGTATTGGCCAGCCCTTCTTTACGAACCCTCATCCAGTAGGGATATGTCAGACGCCTTTGCTGCCTGTCGACAACGAATGACGCGAGATTGAGATCGCCCGTCACCTGTTCGCCCTGGTAGCGCACACCATATTTCAGAAGAAGATCGGAAATATCATTGATCTCGTCCGAGGGTTGGGGCGTAACGGCGTTACTCGCCGGATTAAAGCGGACCCGTGGGTCCATCATGACGATGAGGCTGCCGCCTTGCATGACGAACTGGTCAATCTGGTAGAGCATTTCGCGCTGTAGAAATGTGGCGTCAATAACGAGCAGAACGTCGAGGTTCTGTGGCAGGACGGCTGTAAATGAGGGGATGATGGCGATGTCGTAAGCCTGTTTGAGCTGGCTTATGAACGACAGGCCCGGACGGATTTCGTCCACGTTTTTGGACTGTAACAGGGAGCTTAAAATACCCAGCTTTACAGTCTGTTTCCGGGCAAGCCCGTTCAGCGCCAGGGCGACATCATAGTCGAGCAGGCGCTCGCGCCGGATATCGAAATAAGGAATTGCGCCCACGCGCTTGCCGAGACGGAACGTTGCGCCCAGGAAAAAAGAATCACCTGAAGACATCGGCACCTTCTGCAAGCCGGCCGCCAGAGCTTCTTCTTCGCGTAGGCTGTCGGGTTCGGGGTCGGTGATGCTAACGCTCACGCGTCCCTCTGAGCGGGCGGCAATCGTTTGCAGGTGATCACGAATGCGCCGGGCGTGGGACTTGATCCCAGCCGGCACCGAGGCTTCACCCTCGCTCCAGTAAAAATCGATTTCCACGCCCTCGGGAAGTTTTTTTATGACATCCAGAGTGCCCTGATGCAGTGTAAATTCTTTCTCCGAAGTCAGGTCGACGCCGAGGGGTATCTCGCGCGCGCCGGCAAGCAGAAATGTAAATCCGACCAGCGAAATGAGCATTGCAATCATGCCCCGCACTGCATTGGCGCCGACAGACAGGCTTCGGCCCCGCGCCTTGATCACCATGACAGTGGCCATAAGAAAGAGCAGCGGCACGGTGAGGAAGTAGAACAGTCCGGCAAACTCAATATATCCGCCGCTCAGCCGGTCCAGCCAGAATTTGGGGCTGAAACCGGCGATAACGCCATAAAGGCTTGCCGGTATCTGATCGCGCAATAACCGTCCGAAAACCTCCCAGCCAAGCAGCAGCAGAAAAAATAGCAAGGCAATGCTGAGAACAAAGGCGCCCACGGGCTCCCGCATGACGGCGGCAGCGAAGAGCGCGATCGCATAGAAAGTCAGCAGCAGGAGCGCAGCAGCCAGATAACCGGCGAACACGACACCGAAATCCGGGTCGCCGAGATAGGCGACGGTGACAACAAACGGAGCGGTAAAGAGGAGCACCAACAGCAGCACGGCCGCTCCGGCGAGAAATTTTCCGCCAACGACGCTCCACAGAGGCGCCGGCAGGGTCAGGGTCAATTCGATACTGCGATCACCCGGCTCATCGGTCCATGCGCGCATGGCCAGCGCCGGAACCAGAATAAGCGCCACCCACGGCAGAAAGGTCAGCATGGGCCTGATGGAGGCCTCGTCGCTGGCATAGAAATCGGCGATCAGAAAAATACAGGCCGCGAGAAATACCAGAAATCCGGCCTGAAAAACATAGGTGAGGGGCGAATAGATGAGTTGGCGCCATTCGTGCCGGAAGACGGCGTAAAGTGCCCCCGGCGCGGATGGTTTATGTTCAGCTATCGGGGTGCCGGTCATGGCGTCATCAATTCCGTTTTTCGGTAATTTGCGATTGCGTCAGACGTCGAAACGCCTTTGCCAGACGCCCCTTCGCGTCGGATAATTTTTTGGGCGGCTCATCAGCCACGATTTTCCCATTCGCGATAATTATCACGCGGTCGCAGATTTCCTCGGCCTCTTCGAGAATATGCGTCGATAAAATGATTGCCTTGTGTGGGGCAATCGACTTTATCAGGCGCCGGACGTGGCTTTTCTGATTGGGGTCGAGACCGTCGGTCGGCTCATCAAGAATTAAAACCGATGGATTGTGAAGCAAGGCCTGGGCGAACCAGGCGCGCTGTTTCCAGCCCTTTGAAAGCGTGCGAATTCTTTGATCAAGCGCGGCCGTCAATTTTGTCTCATCGCTGACCCGGTCAATTGCGATCTGAAGGTCTCTCCCCCACCAGCCGCGGCATTCCCCGCAATATTTCAGGAACTCGCGGACCGTAAGGTTGGGGAACCCGGTCGCCGACTCGGGCAGGTAACCGAGTTGCACACGCGCCTTAAGCGTGTCGTTGATGATGTCATGTCCGGCGATACTTGCCGTGCCGGAGTCAGGCTTGAGATATCCTGTCAGCAGCCGCATGGTGGTTGATTTTCCGGCGCCGTTCGGTCCGAGAAAACCGACGACGCTCCCTTGTCCGATCTCGAAGGATATACCCCCGACCGCGACTAGATCACCGAATGATCGGGTGAGATTCTTAGCTTCAACCAGGATTGTCATGACGCGCACTCAAAAAACTGCCGGCGGTTGAAGGGGTGAAGGCCTACCATCCGGACAGAAAGCCCACAGTGATGAATGCAGCTACGCTCACCCAGGAAACAGCATATCCTGTTTTGAGGATGAACCGGGCCGTGGCCGGTTTTGTGGTCGAGTTTTTACGCAGCAGATAACCGCCGATTGTCGAAACGACGCCGCCAGCCAGGGCAAGACCGATTATCACCTCGCGCTGAAGCAACCAACCGAGAGAGAGCATTGGCTTTATTCGTTCCGTGCGGAAAAAGCCTCGACGAAGTCGGATTGGCTGCCGGAGCTCTTGAAGTTCTTCAGCGCCTCTTCGTGCAGAATTTCCATAGCTTCACGTTTGTATTCATAGGCTTTTGCAGAACTCAACATCTCGAATGTGCGCGGACGCTCGAGATCGATATCGATAACCGACCTGACACGGGTGGGCTTGTTTGACAGAACCACAAGCCGGTCCGCAAGAAAAATGGCCTCTTCGATTTCCGAAGTAACAAAAATGTTTGTCCGGCGATTTTTCTCGAAGATCCGAAGAAAAAATTCCTGCATGAGCTCGCGCGACATGGCGTCAAGCCCTCTGAATGGCTCATCCATAATCATCACTTTCGGCTGGTTGATCAGGGCGCGCGCGAGTTCGGCGCGGCGCTGCATGCCACCAGAAAGCTGAAGCGGATATTTGTGCTTGAACTCAACCAGGCCAACGGTTTCAAATAATTTATCGGCTTCTTCCTTCATCTGCGCAGCCGACATGTCACCCCGCAACTGAGGCCCGAAAATAACATTCTGATAGGCCGTCTGCCACGGGATCAGCGCCGATTCCTGGAACACCACCATCCGGTCCCGGCCTGGGCCGGTGACAGGTTTGCCATCAAGAAGAACCTGACCGCTGTCCGGGTGCTCAAACCCGGCGATAAGATTAACCAGTGCAGACTTGCCACAGCCCGAGGGGCCAACGACAGCTGTCAGTTTGCCAGGTTGTATTTCCAAATCGAGATTGACGAGAACCTCTTCGCGTTCCCAATCTTCCCCATAGCTCTTGCTGACATTTATCAATTCCAGTTTGCTCTTGCCGGCAATCTGTTTATCCGTCGCATGACCGTTGGCCTTGCCCGTTTTCCGGGCCTTTCGACGGGTGCTGGTTTTGTTTGTCGCCATGGATTTATCCCTGTAAAGGACCCCCTAAAATATCCGCCGCCATGGCATAAACAGATATCCGATATACCGGATCATGCTGCTCGAAAAATAGCCTGCGATACCAATACTGATCATGCCGACAACAACCTGAGCCAGGGAGCCGCCCATATAGGAACTCCAGATAAAGAAACCCAGGCCACCGCCAGATTGCTGCCCGCCGCCGGAAATCATTTCAGCCGCCACAACTACTTCCCAGGTGATCCCCATACCAACCGCCGCGCCGGTGAAAATGGATGGCAGCGTTCCAGGAAGAATTATCCTCCGGAAAAGGTCCCATTGGGAGGCTCCCATGGACTGGGCCGCCCGCAGATATTGAACATCTATTGTGCGCGCACCACCCAGGACATTGATCACGATGGTGAAGAAGGCGCCAAGAAAGGTCACAAATGCGATCGACAGCTCCGTGGTGGGCCAAAAGATGATTGATGCCGGCACCCATGCCAGGGGCGGAATTGGCCGCAGAACTTCAAATGGCGGGAAAAAGATATCCCGAAAATATCTGTTCACAGCCAGCGCCATGCCGAATGGGATACCAACAATCATTGCAACAATGAAACCGAAAAAGACACGCATGAAGCTGAGATACCAGCTTTGCCAATAGCCGGGCCGCTGGACAACTTCAACCCAGTTCTCCAGAACCGCACTCGGCGGAGGCACCTTGCCGATAAACGGCACTTGAATCCCAAACCAAACCTTGGACTGAGAAGAAACTTCCCAGAAAAGTATGAAAAGGATGATGGAGGCGATTCCCCGCCACAGGGTCTTGTTGTCGGCAAGTTTGCGGAGCTTCGAGCGCTTGGCCACAACTATTGTGGTGTCGTGAGCACTCTGAATTGCATCAGTCATTCACCACTGTTCCTTAGCTGATACCGTTGAACTTTGTTCATGCCAGTTCCCGCTCACCGGCCTCAAAGGCCTTTATCGCTTCTTCATGAACTGCGTCTTTGGTTTCCTCGACCAGGAGGCGGAATTGCTCCGAGGAGAGCAGTTTGTAGTCCCTTGGTCTGGGTATCTTCACCGAAACAATCTTCTTCGTTCTGGCCGGCCGCGTGGTCATGACCACAACCCTGTCACCCAGGAAGATCGCTTCCTCCAGATCATGGGTAATGAAAAAGATGGTCACCTTGGTGCGGTCATACATCGCCAGCAGGGCTTCATGCATTATGGATTTCGTCAACGCATCCATTGCCCGGTATGGCTCATCCAGCAGCAACACTTTTGGATCGTTTATCAAGGCTCGCACAATCTCGGCACGCCGCGCCATACCAGATGAAACTTCGCCCGGGAACTTGTCCGCCACATCAATCATTCCGGCTTCGGCCAGCATGTCGCGGGCCTTGTCTCGTGCATCTGATTTGGACAGGATGCCCTGAACCATCGGCCCGTAGGCAACATTGTCGAGCAGGCTCTTCCAGGGGAAAAGGGCGCCGTTCTGAAACACGACCATCCGGTCCGCGCCTTGATTGGCCAGTGGCTTGTCCGGCCCGCACAGCAACTCGTCATCCAGATAAATCTCGCCGGAGGTCAGCGAGTGGAATCCGGCGATCACATTAAGAAGGGTGGTCTTACCGCACCCGGACGGGCCCACGATCATACAGACTTCACCGGCCTCGATTTCCAGGGAACAATTGTCCACGGCCATCACATTCACGCCTTCGGGGTCATAAATCTTGGTGACGTTACGAATGGAAATCGTACCGCGCTCCCTGACCGCCGGCGAAGCCTTTTGGCGAGACGTCTTTTTTTTCTTTACAGCCATTTTGGTCGAGCCTTCACTCCGTTCTATCTGCCCTCGAGAGCCAGCGCCTTGACCCGCCATTGCATCATCTGATTGCCGCCCCAGCGCACCATCGCCGAAGTGGCCCAGCCAACGAAGCCCAGAGAGATCATGGCCATCACCATGGAGACGTATTTATTCACCATGTAGGAATCCATGATCATGTAGCCGAGCCCGTAATCACCCGAGATCATTTCCGCAGCCACGAGAGAGAACCAGGCGACACCGATGCTGATCTGCAAACCGGTAAAAATGAACGGCATCGCTCCAGGCACGACCACATGCCAGAACACATGGTGCTTCTTGGACCCCAGACAGCCGGCCGCGCGAAAATAGGACTCATCGATGGATTCAACGCCGAGCATTGTGTTTAACGTGGTCACGAAAAACGATGCCAGCGTGGCCAGGAAGAGGATGGGTGTTTCGAAGCCTGAAAACATGATGATGGCCAGCGGTACCCAGGCCAGGATGGGAATTGGCCGCAGGGTTTCAAGGATTGGGAAAGCGTAATCCTTGAATATGCGCGACCAGCCCATAAACAGTCCAAGCGGCACGCCCAGACCTGTCGCGAGTGAAAACGCGATCACAATCCGTCGAACACTTACATATACGTTTATGCGAAAATCTTCGGTGAACAGCGACGTACCCCAGATGGGATCAAAGCTGAAAAATTCCGTCATGACTTCGAGAGGTCCCGGGATTTTTTCGAACCGGGGAACTTTCCAGCCTTCAGTCAGCAAATAGTATGTGCCGAGCCAGAGAATGATGCCGAAGAGCATCATGTATGGAGTCGGGGTCGCAAGGCTCTTTTTCAAACGGTACCATGCCAGCGCGAACCCTTTCGGCGGCGTACGAGCCAAGCTGGTCTCAGCGTCCGAAATTGCTTGATCGCTCATCCTTCACCACTCGCTTAGCCTGAGTTGACAGACCATTTTAGATGATTTTCCAAAATCTGCACATCCCTCCGCGATCACTCTAACGAATGACCCCAATCCATGAAAGTCTGGTGATGGTTCAGGGAGCGGATCCCGGAAAAATGTTTTTCCGGGATCCGTGATTTTGCGTCCTAGTTTCGCTGTTATTATTCTTTGTAGGCCGAGTCAGGCTGTTCCTTGACCGCACCGATCGGGCTCTTGAGTCCGCGTGCCTTCAGAACATCGCGCGCCACCGCATCCCAAATCGATTCCTTGCGCAGAACCGGGTCGGGCACCACTTTGCGGCCATTCAGGAACTTGGTTGCCGCCGAGACCAGAACCTTGACCTTGTCGTTGAAGATAAAGTCCAAGGTAAGCTTGTCAGGACCGCCACCGATGTTGGCCGGATTCTGCCCGTAAAGAGATGCCCACAGAACCCTGCGCGGCATGCCTTCGGTCTGGTCGTCCGCCATTTTGGCGATCGCACTGGCATTGTTGAGATCAGTCATGAATATCTGTGCGTCGAGTTCGGCTTCGAGCCAGGCTCTTTGCGCATCCGGGCGATCCCGGATGATTTCATAAAGCATCACCAGGAAACCGGCGTCACCGCCTTCCGCCCCCTCGAAGCTCTCGCCGGACGCAGCGCGCCGGGCAATCCCGGCGAGTTGGATCTTGGAAGCTGTCGGCTCCCATATGACGGCCGCGTCGAGCTTGTTGGCCTTGAAGCTCGAGGTGATGACCTCGATATTCATATTCAGGTACTTCTTCGGCTTGATGCCCGCCTGGTCGAATGCCCACTGGCCGAAACGGTCGGTGCATGCCCCCTTTGGCGCCGCGACAAGCTTGCCGTCCATCCATTTAACGGCATCCATGCCATTTTTGAACTTCGGTGCGTCGTTTCTGACCAGGAATACGTTGCATTGCTGGCGGGATGTGCCCAGCACCGCAATCATGCGCATGTCCACCTTATCCTGTTTGGTGGTGGAAACGATGGCGGGCATATCGCCCATATAACCGATATGGTTCTTCTCACCGAGAAGCTTGCCGACGATCACTGATCCCTGCAGGCCGGTTTCAAACTTAACTGTTGACCCTTTGGGCAGATATTTCTTCCAAATCTTCTGGCCATTGATCACCACGCCCGACCAGGACTCCGTGTAATAAGGCTGATAACCGACTATCAGGTCGATCTTCTCACCCGGCTTGCCAAAACCAACCTGCGCCATAGCGCCGGTATATGGCACTGCAAATGCCAAACCAGCCAGAAGAGAGTATGCACTCCGTTTTAGAAAGTTCATGGTCAAGATTCCTCCCATTCGGTAATTTTTATTGTCCCTTTGTCCAACCGCTTCGTCGGACAAACGGATATCACCACATGCCCCAACACAACGGTTTCGACGAATTGTGCCGAGATGACCGCCTGTCAAAACACCAATCAAATCAGGGGCGTAAAGCACCGCACACTGAAGAGAACACACATCCTATCCGGCCGGTCCCGGACCGATATAATGGTGTTTTGTGTGACGCTGGGTCACATCTAATGTGTCATCATGCCACGTTTCCGAGGGCATCTTGCAAATTGTTGTTCCCAAATTCCTAATAGGCCCCATCTATGAATGGCGTTTGCGAAGGAATTTTTGAGCACATAGCCCTAATGATACGATGTTGGCGCTGATTTCAGCCGGGCGCCATCGGCAAGCATGCGCAGGCGAGATTTTGGCGCTGTTACATTACCAGCAGGCCCTTTGCGACCAGCGCGCGGTTCAAGGTCAATCAGCGGAGCGACAAAACAAACGGTCGCGGGTGCGGGCAATGGGTTCATGCGAGAACGTGCCGCAATCAACATTGATGATGAGGTCGGCTCCGCCATCTATCAGTTGCTCGAATGCGCTTCTTGGAGTGTCACTGGTATTGCCCGGCTCCATGTTCGGTTTTGATCCATCGCACGGTGTGGGTCTTGGCGCACATGACGACGGTTTCCGTTCTGATTGTTCCGTCTCTGGCTCGGACGCCCTGCAGCATGGAGCCGCTGGTGACGCCGGTCGCGGCAAACAGAACGTCGCCCGACGCGAGGTCTTCCAAGGTGTATTTCTTGTCGATGTCTTGAATGCCGATCTCAGCCACCCTGGCGCGATGCTGATTGCTTGTAGCGTGCAGACGCGCCTGGATTTGACCGCCAATGCAGCGCAAGGCCGCTGCCGCCAACACACCCTCCGGTGCACCGCCAATACCCATATAAATGTCGATACCGGTTTCGTCAGCGTTAGCGGTGTGAATTACACCTGCGATGTCACCATCTCCGATTAACCAGATAGCGGTGCCGGCGCTACGCACACTCTCAATCAGGTTTGCATGTCTTGGGCGGTCGAGAATGCAGGCTGTTATCTCGGCGATTGGCACGCCCCTGGCCTTTGCCAGGGCCCTCAGATTTTCTTTTGGAGTGGCATCCAGATCGACCAATCCAGGTTCGAAGCCGGGACCAATCGCTATCTTTTCCATATAAATATCGGGCGCATAAAGCAGGCTTCCCTTTTCGGCAAAAGCTACAACAGCCAGTGAGTTGGGTTCGGATTTTGCGCAGATTGTGGCGCCTTCAAGCGGATCAACGGCAATATCAATTTCGGGGCCCTCTCCCAGCCCCACTTCCTCGCCGATAAACAGCATTGGAGCTTCGTCGCGCTCGCCCTCACCGATCACGATGCGGCCCCTGATTGGAAGACGGTTGAGTTCTTTCCGCATCGCATCGACAGCGGCCTGATCCGCCGCGATTTCATCGCCGCATCCGCAAAATTTGGCAGCAGCAATAGCTGCGGATTCTGTTACACGGGGGATCTCCAGAGTCAGCATCCGGCTGAGGCCGGTGTCATCGTCTTTTTTCTTCGCCATTGGCGTGCGCCTCTCCAAACCGGCATCCCCCAGATGAGATATCAGTAAGCGGTATGGTTGTTGATTTTTGACCGATATACAACCTTAGGTCCGAAGGCATGCGGCGCAGCCGAAAGGTCAAGGGCGCTGCTGGTTCCAAATGCGTGGCAGGGCCAGCGTTTCAGCCGAATGATGGCGAAACGAAACACGGCATTTCTGGCGCTGCGGTCATTGGTACGAATAGAACGGCAATCTGTGGTTATCGCGAACGGGCCTTCTGCATTACGGTCAGAGATTGCCGCCAATATTTCTCCCCAGGTCTCAACTTCAGCCATTCGGTGGATAATGCAGCGGGCGTGTCGGACAGCCTTTGACCTTTTGCTCAACAACAGGATGGACCAATTCAATGGGGAAGGATCAACGGGCGCCGCGTCAATACCGCCGAATGATAGTGCTATCCGGTACACGCACTAACGGCTTTTATTATTTTGTATGCTGTACGATGATAAAGTTCTTAAGGTGCGGCCTATCAACTAATAAGAACTTTCGATCCGGCCTTGCCTCCACAAGGAAACATATTTTTGTTAGTATAATTGGCGACCGTGACTGCAGGGATCGCATATGTGGCGCCCTGGCAATTTCCATCGATAAGGGCGTCAAGCCGCTAAGAGTATTCATGTGAGCCACAGGGTTAGCAGAGGAGAGAACTGAGATGCCGGCAAGGAATCATAAACAGTGGATGGCTGATCCTAATTTGCCTCAAGGCGAATGGGTGGATAGCAGGATTTATTCCGACCCTGAAATTTACGAGGAAGAGCTTGAAAAGATTTTCAAGAAGACCTGGATTCCGGTCTGCCATGAATCGGAGCTGTCCGAGCCTTATGATTTTCGCACGACGACCATTGCGCACGAACCTATCGTCATCACCCGCGGCCCGGACAACACTGTTCGCGCATTTCTTAATGTTTGTCCTCACAGGGGCATGATGATCGAGCGGCGGCCCTCGGGCAGCTTCCTGGAGGGACAGCCATCAGGTAATCCCAAGCGCATGACCTGCATGTTCCATGCATGGCAATTCGATATGAAGGGCAACTGCGTTTACATATCGCGTGAGAAAGAGGGCTATCAGGATCGTATCTGCAAGGAGGATACCGGCCTGAGGCGGCTTCGTTGTGAAGTTGCCATGGGCGGTTTCGTGTGGGTGTGTCTGGACGACAAACCGGAATCTTCGCTTGAGGAATGGGCCGGAAAACCATTCGAGTGCATCCGAGAGTCAATCGATGCCGAGCCGCTTGAAGTGTTCCACTATCACAAGGCGATCATCAACACGAACTACAAGCTCTGGCACGACACTAACAGCGAATTTTACCACGACTTCATGCACTACCATAATCGTGTCACGGGCTTTAACGACGAGTATTTTGCCCGCAAGAATATCGGCTTCGAGCACGGGCATGTAAACGTCACGTCCTTCGAGGTGAATTATGACGAGTATGAAGGGTTCGAATCGCGCGAAGAACTCTCTTTTCCGAAATTCCCCCCAAATCAGTGGTTCATGATCGATCTGTTCCCGGGGATGAATTTCAACCTTCGCGGGTCGGCGCTCCGCTGCGATATCATGACGCCACTCGGGCCCAACAAGGTGATGATTGAATTCCGAGGTCTGGGTGTGAAATCCGATTCGGCTAAGGATCGTCAGACCAGGATCGATCATCACAACTCGATCTGGGGGCCGTTCGGCCGCAATCTGCATGAAGATCTGATCGGCGTCACAGGGCAGGGTGCCACCATGAAAAACAGCACCGAACCGCGCCGCATTCTGCACGGTCGCCATGAAGACAATTACATCCATGACGAGATTGGTTTGCGTCACTATTACGATGAGTGGGGCAAGTGGATGAACCGCCTTCCAAGCGATCCGATGCAGGAATACAAGGCGCCAGCAGTAGCCGCAGAATAGGCAGGGTTTTGGCTGATCCGGCATCTATACACCGCGAAACGAACGGATAGTGTCTGATGACAATCCGTCCCGTTCCGGCATTTTATATTGGAGGGTTATGCAATGAGCGCTAACGGAAATGGAACCGCAGAAGCGGTCAAGGACACGATCTATCGCTCGTGCCTCCTGCTTGATGAAGAAAAATGGGGTGAGTGGCTCGATCTGTGTGACGACGGCTTTAAATATTCGATCAAGGCCTGGAGTCCGGAGATCAATTACGACATGACGTATTTCTCGGCTGATCACAATCACCTTACAACCATGACGGAACAGTTGCCGAAGCATAATACTGACCATTCGCCGTTAAAGCGGCACTCGACGGTTTACGCGGTGGATGTCGACAAGGATGGCAAAACAGCAACGGCTATTACTTCACTGGTTGTCTATCAGAATATGCTTGATGGCGAGAATTCGCATCTTGATTCAGGTGAAAACCATCTGTTTCTGGTGGGCAAATATCTTGACAAACTGAAGATCGAAAATGGTAAGGCGAAGTTTCTCGAACGTGAGGTCAGAATCGAAACACGGCGGCTCGACAAGGGGTCGCATTGGCCCATTTGAGGCGGCGCGGTGGGATCCATATATTTGCTTTACCATTTGCCTGATCTGCTGATTTCTGTTCCTCACGATTGTCGGCACTTGAAAAAAAGCAGCGCGGCTATTCCAAAACAGACTAAGAATAATCCGGCAACATCCGGGGCAATGCCTCGCCGGGCATCTGGGAGGGGAGGGGAATGAGCTGGAAACGTGTCTGCTCGGCGAACGATGTCGCCGCGAACAGCTTGAAACAGTTTGATGTCGACGGCGTGCCTGTTCTGATTGCTAATCTGGGCGATGAATTCAGGGCCTACCCGCCTTTATGCCCTCACATGGAGGAGCGGCTTGAGGAGTCGGGCATCTGCGAGGGAGGTCTGCTGACCTGCTCCAAGCACCTCTGGCAATGGGAAATGCGCACCGGTGAAATGCGTGGAGAAGCGGAGAAACCGCTGCTTCTGTATGAGCTCAAGCAGGAAAATGATGATGTCCTTGTCAATATAGAGAAGGAACTCGAATATGAATATGAAGAGGACTCAGAAGAGGACGACGACGGCTTCTGGGATTGAGTTCTTGGTCCTCACCTTTTCAGGCAGATCAGTGGAGCACGGCTGAAATGAAAGTTAGCGGGCGCTCCAAAGCCGGCAAATTCACTTTTGAATGCAGAACGGGCGAGCGCATTCTCTATGCCGGGCTGCGCATGGGTCTTGCGCTGCCATATGAATGCGCTACCGGAACCTGCGGAACATGCAAAGCCCGCGTTCGGGAGCCTGCAACAATTAAGGATTTGTGGCCCGAAGCGCCTGGAAACTCCTATCTCCAGCGTGAGCGGGGCGAATTCCTGATGTGTCAGGCGCACGCCATCGCCGATTGCGAAATCGCGGTCCCGGCAAAAATGAATTCGATGCCGGAGGATTATATCCCGCTGGTTTCAACTCAAGGAACCATAGTCAATAGCAGGCTCCTTACCCACGATGTTATGGCCTTCGATATTGAACTCGCCGATCCTATTGATTTCGATGCCGGTCAGTTTGTTGTGCTGCAGGTCCCCGATGTGGAGGGAGGCCGTGCCTATTCGATGGTCAATTACGAGCGCGCCACGCGCCGTCTCGAGTTTATCGTCAAGAAGAAACCCGATGGCCGGTTCTCGGAATGGTTATTCAGCTCAAAAGCCGATGGGACGGTGGCGGAACTCTGCGGTCCTCTTGGCCGCGCCATATTTCAACCTGAAGAGGCAAAGAATCTGCTCTGCATTGCGGGAGGCTCCGGCATAGCCGGCATGATGTCCATTCTCTCGCGGGGTTGTCAGGAAGACTATTTCAAGGATCATGGAGGCACCCTCTTTTTCGGTGTGCGCACCCTAAACGATGCTTTCTTTCTGGATGAACTGGCGGACTTCGTCTCGGCATTTCCTGATAAGTTGCAGGTTACAATAGCTCTGTCGGATGAAGAAGTGGCCTCCATAGAGACGCCCCACAACGGCTCGCTCAATTTCGCTACCGGTTTTGTTCATATCGTCGCCGCGGAGCGGATGAACAGACATTATGATGATGTGGTTGCCTATGTCGCCGGGCCGCCGCCAATGGTCGATGGCGCAATCAGAACATTAATTTTGGATGCAAGACTGCCGGCGGATTTAATCCGTTACGATAAATTCAGCTAGGCCAGAGGTAAGAATGGCAATCCATCCTTACCTGGCGCGACAGTTTTCCGGCGTGAAACAGCAGGCAGGAACACGGGCTCAAGCCCAGTACCGTTAGGCGATTTGGAGCAGGAAATGAATGAAAATACCGCCGTTCTAGAAGTGCTGAAGCAAGCCAATCAGTTTGCCGGTCTTTCGGACAGCACCCTTGGGGCCATCGCCGGAATAACCAAGCGGCGCAATTATGAAGAAGGCGACAGCGTCTATTCTCTCGGCGACGATGCGCGCGATATCTTTGTGGTGGTGAGCGGCCGGATCAGGTTCTCACTCGGCGCCGGCAATCGGGCTGGCGCCTCGGGCTCGATTATGACAGCGGGGCAAATGTTCGGGTGGGCCGCCCTGATCGACGATCATCCCCGGCGCGTGGCGACGGCCCTTTGCCTTGAAAACTCCTCTCTGCTCGTTGTCGACGGGGGCAAGCTTCTGGAAATTTTCGATCTGGATAGCGGCGCCGGCTACCTCTTCATGCGCAGGCTTGCCGGCATAATCGCGAATAATTTCATGGATGTTTTGTCGAGCTGATCTTGACGAAGGCACTCATCCGGGCCCGCGGCGGCGCTTTTGCGCGCCTAATCGCCTGCTGCGACCGCATAAATGGCTGATTGTTGCCAAAAAAAGGCGGTTACAGCCGTTTAACTTGATCCATATCAAGGCACTTACACTCTTATCAGAGCAGGATGCACAGGTACGGGACAAAGGTTGTCCCGAACCTGTATTCCGAGCTTCGGGAAAGGGGAGATTATGACTAATACGGCCTATAAACCCGCATGCACGCCGGAACAGCCCGGGACTTGCGCCAGATGCGATATGGCCTATGACTGCCAAAGTAAGATGTCAGGCCGGTTTTTGCCGTGGCCGCTGTTAGCGTTGGCTGTGATCGCAATAATGGCGTTTGTATTTTGATTTGATTGTCTCGCTCAAGAGGGCGGGTCTGCGGCTACAGACAAATCAGTAGGCGTGAGGTGACACGCTGCTGCCGGCTGAATAACACCAGCGTGACCGAAACTCAGCTGTTATGCGATCCGGTTTCGCTGAACGGATATGGCTGCGCCTTGATATCTTAACAGCGTGAAAAATTCCATAAATCAACGATTAAATAATACTCTGGCGGCATCGGAAGGAAATTTTTAAATTATTGAAATATAACAGAAAATTTAACTTCTAAAACGAAATAATAGACGTACCTAATATACTTATAGATACAAACCGCATAGACAGTTTTTCCAAATTCACTTACCATGCATCATAGTGTCGCAGGCTGAAAATTCGGGCAAAAGACCAGTCCGAAATCATCTGTAGATGGTGCGGCATTGCTCCCAGGGTGGGACGCGCGCAGGTTGCCTGAGAAGCCAAAAAAAAACGCATGAACGACTCTTCTCGTGATGGAGCGACTCCGTTTTCCATCAATGGGAGAGGTGTGTTCAGGAGAAACTAAGGGGGTTACAGCTAATGACAGTTGGTACAAAACACACCCATCTTACCTATCCCGATATCGATGAAGCGGTGGATGACGATGTTCGCCAGCATATGGAAGGAATGATGGAAGCGGAGAAGGGCGTCCTTCAAGCGCGTGAGCAGGAGATGGAGGAATGCGAGTGCAAGGAAGGCATGTTTCCTAATCCGACACCCGGACGGCGCGCCTTTCTTCTCGGGGCGGCTGCGGTTGCGGCCAGCACCCTGCCACGCGGTGCAAGCGCCAGCAGCGGCAAGGCCCCTGCCGGCGCAATAGAATTTGATGTTCCAGATGACCCGACCAAGGTTCAGGGACGATTGACCAACGATGATGGCGGTTACGGTACGCGCTCGCAGTTTGAATCGGAAGCGCGGTGGAGATTCCCGACCAAGACCAAGGAAACGTCATGGACCATGACTCCGCTGGCTGAAAGTGAAGGCATCATTACTCCCTCTGGCCTGCACTTTGAACGCCACCATGGCGGCATTCCCACGATCGATCCGAAAAAGCACAGCCTGATCGTTCATGGCATGTGCGACAATCCGAAGAAATACAGTATGGACGATATCAGGAAATTCCCGTCCGTCTCACGGCAGTATTTCATCGAGTGTTCAGGTAACGGACTGACCGAATTCAAGGCGCCGTTCCTGAAAACGGTTCAGGGCACTCATGGTCTGACCAGCACATCGGAATGGACCGGTGTAATGCTTTCTACAATTTTAAATGAGGTTGGGGTACAGGATGGCGCGGCCTGGATTCTCGCCGAGGGCGCCGACGCGGCCGTCATGACCCGCTCAGTTCCTCTTGATAAGGCGTGGGATGACGCCATGCTGATCTATGCCCAGAATGGCGAGGCGATGCGGCCCGAGCAGGGCTATCCGCTTCGCGTGTTCCTGCCGGGCTGGGAAGGTAATACCCATATCAAGTGGCTGCGCCGGCTTGAAATTTCAGACAAACCCTTCATGACCCGCGAGGAGACGTCGAAATATACCGATGTCGTCAAGGACGGTAAGGCACGCCAGTTCAGCTTCACCATGGAGGCAAAATCGGTAATTACCTTCCCGTCGGGAGAGATGAAGCTTCCAAAGCCGGGCTTTTATGAGATCACCGGGCTTGCCTGGTCGGGCCGCGGCAAAGTCAGACAAGTCGAAGTCACCACTGACGGCGGCAAGACCTGGCTCATTGCCTCGCTGGAAGGGCCAATTCAGTCGCTCTGCCACACCCGCTTTCGCATTCCGTGGATGTGGGACGGCAACCCGGCATTGATTGCCAGCCGTTGTATTGATGAGACCGGATATGTGCAGCCCACGATCGCGGAGATCAACGACGTGCGGGGCTTGAACGGCCACCCCAAATTCGCCTCGATCTATCATCTGAACGGCATTATGGCGTGGACGATTGGCGCCGACGGCACAGTTACAAACGCGGCTCACAAGGTTTAACAGCCGGATCAAAAATCAAGGGCTCGTGCCAGGGCTGATCAGCCCTGGCGGCGAGAAGGGAGATTATCTATGCTCATTCATTGGTCCAAGACCGTTATTTTAGCAGGCTCACTAGTTGCCTTCATTGCGGCTGCGCCTGCCTCGGCCCAAAAGTTCAATTTTGGCACGACGCCAAGTGCGGAAGAAATCGCAAAAATAGACATTGACGCCATGCCCGATGGGCGCGGCCTGCCACCAGGGTCCGGCACGCCGGCCATGGGCAAAAATATCTATGCCAATTCATGTGCCGCCTGCCATGGAGTCAATCTTGAGGGTGTAAGCGCCGCGGGCGGTGCGGCACTCGTTGGCGGGCGCGGTTCTATCGGCACGCCTAAAACCAAGAAGACTGTCGAGAGCTACTGGCCTTACGCTTCTACGCTCTTCGACTATGTCAGGCGGGCGATGCCGTTCGATAAACCAGGTTCACTGAGCAATGACGAAATCTATGCGGTTTCGGCCTATATTCTCAACAAGGGCAAGATTATTGGCGACAAGGATGTCATGAATGCCAAAACCCTGCCTAAGGTGGATATGCCCAACAAGGATGGTTTCATTCCCGATCCCAGACCGGACGTCTTCAACTACCGTTAGGAGTTGGTTGAAGGAACAGGCTTTCCGTTCTGTTCGAAGTGATTTCCTCCTGGCCTCGCTAGCAGGCCCAAAAAACAAGAGCCCGTCTCTTTTTTGAGACGGGCTCTTTCTTTTTTCTGCGAAGAAATGCTGATTTCGGACGATGGTCCGTTGATTATCAATCTTTTTTCTTTTTCTCGAGCTCTTCGAGTTTGGTGTCCCATTTCATCTCTTTGGCAAACGCCAATACGGCGTCATCTTTCATGTAAACGGTATTTTCCGGACCCGGATAGTCGCGCGATACCACATCCGCCATATAGCGTGTGATGACGTCTTCCATGATCGGAATGAGATCCGTGTAAATCCTCGAATGGCGCGGGACATGTTCCTCCCAGAGATGGAACAGGTCGGAGGAGATAATGTGGACGCCATGAGCCCGGTTTCCCGCGCCGAGGCTGATAACCGGAACAGGCAGCATCTCGGTCAGATATTCACAGACTTCCTGTGTCGTAACCTCGCACAAAATCGAGAAGCAGCCCGCGTCGACAAACGCCATGGCATCGTCGATCAACTCCTTTGCCCTGCTGGCTGTTTTCCCTTGCGCAATAAACCCGCCCAGTTGGGGCATGCGCATCGGTGTTACGCCAATATGGCCCTGTACGGGAATGCCCGCCTGGACGATGGCTTCGATATTTCTGGCATGATGCAGGTTGCCTTCGCACTTCATCACTTCGGCATTAGCCTCATGAACGAAGCGCCCGGCATTCTCGACTGCCTGCTCGGGCGATACATGGAAGCTCCAGTAGGGCATGTCCACCATACGCAAGCCGTATTTGCTGCCGCGGTCGATCGCCTGCGCCATCATCATCACTTCATCGAAACTGACCGAGACGGTGCTCTGATGTCCGAATAGGATCATGCCGCCGGTGTCCGACACGCACAGAATATCCATACCCAAGCGATCAGAGACGACTGCCGTGCGGTAGTCGTACGCCGCCAGCTGGGTGATCGCCTCCCCCTTCTTCATCTTGCGTTGGAGCGTCCGGATCGTCACTTTCCGGCGCGGTTTCGTGTCAGACATTGGTCGCCTCCCTGAACCCCATCGAATTGGTTTGCGGATGTCAGATAGTCAGCACTTGTCCGGTCCGACCGCATGAGTTGGCGACTGGAAACAGAAAAAAATTGCCCCTGACGGTCCTATTCCACATTGCTTTCACTGCGTCAGTTTATCGCAACGCTCTCTCCCTCAACAACCATGTTGGATATTCAATCTAGCTATCTAGAGTTTGGTGAAATCTATGATTGGACTGGAGGGTTTGCTCTTTAC
>QIGN01000130.1 GCA_003228955.1 Hyphomicrobiales bacterium | reverse complement strand
GGATGATCGGAATCATAGCCCCGGTGGGTCGCGAGATCGAAGGCGATGGAGACGCCCTGCTGTCCGGCGGCCAGATTGCGCCGGTAGAACGCGTTGGACTGTTCCGCCGTCGAGAAGCCCGCATATTGGCGGATGGTCCAGGGCCGCTGGACATACATGGTTGGATAGGGGCCGCGGAGATAGGGCGGCAGGCCGGGATAGGTATCGAGAAAGTCGAGACCCTCCCGGTCGGCGTCAGAGTAGACGGGCTTGATAGCGATACCTTCGGGCGTCTCGCGGGCCGGGCCGGGCGCGAGCGCCGTTTTCGCCGCCGCAGCGTCGAAGGTGACTTTCGTGAAATCCGGCAGCCGGCTCATATTGTCCAATCCCTAGCGCTGCCTCAGGTCCAGCACGTCATGGGCATCTTCAAGCATTTCAATGATATTACAGCCCTGGTGAATAAAACCGTCAACGCCTGCTTGTCTTAGTTCTTTGCGCATGTCGCCGGGCCGTCCGACCAGGTAAATCCGCTTCGCGCCCGCATCCTTCAGCGCCCTGGCGGTCAGCGCCCCTTCGTCATGATAAATGCCGTCGCTGGCGCAGAGGCAGGCAATCGGGGACACGGACCAATCATAGGTGCCGCCGCCATCAATAGTGGCCGCCTCGATACCGCCGGTGGCAAAGAACATTTCCGCATAGCTTGCGCGCGCGCCATGATCGCTGGGCTGGCCGAGCGTGATGAGCAAAATCCGGGCACGCGGTTTGCGGGCGTCTGATGCTTCACGTAATTTTTCGAAAGGTGCAGCGGGGCGCCGCAGCGGGATGGGTTCAACGGTGACAGCCGGATCCTCCATATCGTCGGGTATCGGGCGGGGCTCAACATCAACCGGTGTCTCGCCAAGATCGGCAAATGAGCTCACGCCGGTCAGCTCTTCCTTGCCCAGGGCAACATCGCGGGCGCGGGCTTGCGCCGTCCCGGCAAGCATGGACTGTATGAACCCTTTGCTCAGGGACCCGGCCATACCGCCCTGCACCTCGATTTCCTGAAACAGCGCCCAGGCTCTGGCCGCAAGGTCCAGGGTGAACTCCTCGACATACCAGCTACCACCGGCCGGATCGATCACCGTGCCGAGAGACGCTTCTTCCTGAAGGATAATCTGGATGTTGCGGGCAATACGCCGGGCGAAGGCGTCCGGCTGGCCGTTTGCATATGTGAAGGGCAGTACGGTGAGGGAATCCGCGCCCCCAAGAATTGCCGCCGCGGAGGCGATTGTCGTGCGCAGGATATTCACATGAGGGTCGAGCCGCGCGAACATACGCAAGGAAGTCGTTGCGTGGAGGCGTAAGCCCGGCAACGCGTCGCCCGCGCCAGAGACATCGGCAATGCGGGCAATGAGCGCGCGCGCGGCGCGAAGTTTTGCGATATTTGCGAATAAATCCGCGTCGCAGGACAGCGCAAATTCCATCTGCGCCAGTCCCTCTCGCGGCGAAAGCCCTTTTTCTTCCATGGCGCGCAGATAGCTGGTCATGGTGGCGCAGAGGCAGGCCAGCTCCTGCGCGTCGCTTGCTCCGCCATCGTGATAGGGGCGGGCATCCACCAATATTGCCGTCACCTGCGGGAAGCGATCATGTGTCTGGCCAGCGAGCTCGGCCATTTCTCCCAGAGCCTGTTCGAAGGAGAGCGGATGCCCGCCCGTGCGAGCCATCGTGCCCAACGGGTCAGCGCCAAAACCGCCGACAGCCTTGTCATCGCCAATGCCTTGATTGTTCCAGACGCTCTGGAGCGCGGAAACAGCATTGAGGATACCGTGACCCGCTTCAAGCCACACACCGGCCAGATCCAACGCGACTCCTTTTAGCGCGCGCTCAAGGTCATCGGGCGCGGACAGTTTCAGGCCGCACCGGCCGGGTGCCGCAATTTGCAGAGCTATCGCCGTTGCGCCACCTTCAAGGTCATCGAGGATGGCCGCATTGGTCCGCGCGGGATCGCTCGTCGAATAAAGCTGGCGGATGTGCCAGGGCACGTCGCCGGTTTTTGCTCGAAAGCCGCGTGCGAAGGGAGGTGCGCCCGGTAGCCCCGCACGGTCTGCCCCGCTTTCGCCCTCACGCGTGTAGAGCGGTTTGATTTTCAGGCCATCACGGGTGTGCGAGACCAGCGTCATGTCGAAATCCGCGCCCTTGAGAGCCTTTTCCGCCAGCGTCCGCCAGGCTTTGTCATCGGCGCCGGGAAAATCACCGGCCAGACGTAGTTTACTCATGGTTCACCGCTGCTTCTTCAAACACGCGTATGACGTGCCTTGATCTGTGTATTCTCTATCATATGCATGTCATTCGCGGGAGCAGGTTCAAGGTTACGTAGGACCAGGCGCGGACAACAAAAAAACGGCGGTCCGCAGAGACCGCCGTTCCATGTCTTCGCCTATGAGTTAAACCTAATAGGTCATAACCGGCTTGAGCTTTTTCGCATGTGCCACCCAG
Organism: Hyphomicrobiales bacterium; assembly: GCA_003228955.1. Lineage (GTDB taxonomy): Bacteria > Pseudomonadota > Alphaproteobacteria > Rhizobiales > Methyloligellaceae > UBA2767. The sequence continues at coordinate 17,240 of QIGN01000130.1, read as the reverse complement.
GCCTTGACCTGCTTGGGGCCAGGCAGTTGCCGCACCAGCTTCTTTTTCGCGTTCTTGACGGCCATTGCGTCATACAGGTTATCGGGTTTGCGGTTACGCAATTCCTTGACCGTGTCGACACCGGCGACTTCCAGCAGCTCGGAATATTCCTCGCCAACGCCGCGGATACGCATCAGGTCCGCCATATTGGTCCATTTGAGAATCTGGGTCTCCTTGAGACCGGACTCTTTCGCAAGGTCTTTGCGCCCCTTCTTCGAAGCGCCTCGTTTCAACAGATGTTTGGTCTGCGTGACGCCAACCTTCTTCAGCATTTTCGTGTATTTGGGACCGATCCCTTCAATGTCGATGATCGGATAACTCATCTCCTGCACCCCTTGTTGTCAGTTGCTCTCAGCCAAAGTCTCCGGACTTGTATACATAGTTGCTATTGTGGACAAGCCAATTGGGTAAAAGCCCTATAGGGCCTCGCATCTTGCCTGCGAATAACGTAGGACAATGCTGGACGCGTCAGGCGGGCGGATGGTCTGGCCATGCCCGGTGAAAAATAAACAGGGGGGGGCATCATGAGCGGCGACGAAACAGTATTTATTGGCAAAAGCACCAAGGTTGAATCCCTCCTTTTAAAGCTTGCCAATCGTCACGGCCTGATCACCGGCGCCACCGGCACGGGCAAGACTGTTTCCCTGCAGATTTTGGCTGAAGGATTTTCAAAACACGGGGTGCCCGTGTTCTGCGCCGACGTGAAAGGCGATCTCTCCGGTGTGGCGGCTTCTGGTGTGTCGAAGGATTTTCTGGAGAAGCGTGCCACGACGATTGGGTTCGGTGACTATGAGTATGAAGCCTTTCCGGCCGTCTTCTGGGATCTGTTTGGCGAACAGGGGCATCCCATCCGCACCACGGTCAGCGAAATGGGTCCGTTGCTGCTCGCGCGGCTGATGAACCTCAATGATACCCAGGAAGGGGTGTTGAACATCGCCTTCCGCCTTGCGGACGAAGAAGGGCTTCTTATTCTCGATCTGAAGGATTTGCGCGCGCTGATGGTCCATGTCTCCGAACGCTCCACTGAGCTGTCGGCTGAGTATGGCAATGTCTCGAAGGCTTCGGTTGGCGCGATCCAGCGCTCCCTGCTCGTGCTGGAAGAGCAGGGCGGGGACAATTTCTTCGGCGAACCGGCGCTCGACATCAAAGACCTGATGCGGAAAAACGCGAAAGGCGAAGGCTATATCAACGTCCTTGCCGCCGACAAACTGATGCAGTCCCCCCGGCTCTACGCAACGTTTCTGCTGTGGCTCCTGTCGGAATTGTTTGAGGAGCTTCCTGAAATTGGCGACCCGGAAAAGCCCATTCTGGTGTTCTTTTTCGACGAGGCGCATCTGCTGTTCAACGAGGCGCCCAAAGCGCTGGTTAAAAAGGTTGAACAGGTTGTGCGTCTAATCCGTTCCAAGGGCGTCGGTGTCTATTTCGTCACCCAGAACCCGCTCGATGTCCCCGATACGGTCTCGAGCCAGCTCGGCAATCGTGTCCAGCACGCCCTGCGCGCCTTTACGCCGCGTGAGCAGCGCGCGGTGAAGGCGGCCGCTGAAACTTTCCGCCCGAATCCGGATTTCAAGACAGCAGACGTCATCATGGAACTGGGAGTCGGCGAGGCGCTTGTTTCCACGCTTGAGAAAAAAGGCCAACCGTCAGTCGTTCAGCGCACTCTGGTGCGCCCGCCATCCTCGCGGCTCGGGCCGCTCACCAAGGCGGAGCGCAAAGACGTCATCAAGGACAGCCCCGTCTACGGGGTTTACGATGAGGGCGTCGACAGGGTTTCCGCCTATGAGACGCTGAAAAAGCGCGCCCAACAGAAGGTCGAACTGGAGGAGAAACAGCGCGCCCAGGAATCGGAGGCCGCGACCGAGAGCCGGGGCGGTTTCAGTCTGCCGGACTGGTTGGGCGGAAGTGCCGGAGGCACGGCCAGCCCAAAAAGAAGGACCACGCGGCGCAGGACTTCACGGCGGCAAAGCACGACCGAAGCCCTGACCAAGTCGGTGGCCCGGTCAATGGGAACGGCGCTGGGCCGTGCGCTTGTGCGCGGCGTTCTCGGGAGCCTGAAAAGGGGCTTTTAAGACTGCTGACGAGCGTTCCAGTTTCACGATGATTTTGAATTGGTGCCGGCGCAGGATCGATTGTGCGCCGCCGGTAAACATATAAGGCCGGGGCCCATGCGGACCCCGGCCAGTTTTTATGCCGTGCTGGTTATTTCAGGTTAGCCTAGGCGAACCCGCCATTCTGCGCCGCGACCATGCAGAACAGCATGGGGACCGACAGCAGGGTGTTGGTGCGCGAAAACAGCATTGCGGTGCGCCCCGCCGCCGCCTTTTCCGCGTCGCTCGCCTCGACGATGCCAAGTGCTTTTTTCTGGTTCGGCCAGATCACGAACCAGACATTGAACCACATGATGGCGCCGAGCCACATGCCGATGCCAATCGGCGTGCTGGCGCCGCCGTCGCTAATGCCAAGCGTCAGCGCTCCAATCAGATAGCCGTTCATGCCGGCTACGATCAGGCCCGTTGCGATGGTGCCCATGGCGGCCCAGCGGAACCACCACAGGGCGGCTGGCGCAATGACTTTCCCGATCGCCGGCTTCTGGGCATCGGGAATGTTGGGCATATTGGGAATCTGGACGAAGTTGAAATACCAGAGCAGGCCGATCCACATGACGCCATTCAATACATGCAGCCAGCGGAACAGAAATGCGTACCAGTTATAGTCCAGCGCAAAGCCGGCGCCGGTCATCATGCGAATCAGGATGAATAAGATTACCGTCAAAATGAAACCGGCGATCACGGTCGATCTGAGGTTGCTTAAAACGCCTTGCATGGCACTCTCCTGTCCCTGAGTTCCGCATCGCCCCCGCGATGGGCTATTTTTCACGCGCCGATTCGACTTTGGCCGCATGACTTCGCGCGGAACCTAGCGGCTCGCATGTTGTGACGCAAGCCATCCCGCGCTTCGTTAGCCGCGCTGATCCCGGGGGAACTATTGTCAGCAAAAGGCCTGGATACCGGTCTGCGCGCGCCCGAGAATGAGAGCGTGGATGTCATGCGTGCCCTCATAGGTGTTCACGGTTTCCAGATTCATCAGATGCCGGATCACGTGATACTCATCGACAATACCATTCGCGCCATGCATATCCCGGGCGGTGCGGGCGATGTCCAGCGCCTTGCCGCAATTGTTGCGCTTCATGAGTGAAATCGCTTCGGGTGTCTCCTGCCCCGCGTCGAAAAGGCGGCCCAGCTGAAGCGCGCTTTGCAGCCCTAGGGTGATCTCCGTCTGCATGTCGGCGAGCTTTTTCTGGATCAGCTGATTGGCCGCCAGAGGCCGCCCGAACTGTTTGCGGTCCAGAACATATTGGCGCGCCGCGTGCCAGCAGAATTCCGCCGCCCCCATGACGCCCCAGGATATACCGAAGCGCGCTCGGTTCAGGCAGCGGAACGGGCCGCCAAGTCCTTTTGCGCCGGGCAGCAGGTTTTCTTCCGGGATGAAACAGTCCTCCAAAACGATCTCTCCCGTTTCCGATGCGCGCAGGGAAAACTTGCCCTCGATTTTGGGCGTGGAAAAACCCTTCGTTCCGCGCTCAACCAGGAAGCCGCGTATCACGCCGTCTTCGGTCTTGGCCCAGACCACGCAGACATCGGCGCTGGGAGAATTTGAAATCCAGGTCTTGGCGCCGCTGAGGATGTAGCCCCCATCGGTCTTGACGGCGCGCATGCGCATGCCGCCCGGGTCGGAGCCCGCATCGGGTTCGGTAAGGCCGAAACATCCGATCATCTCTCCCGATGCCAGCCTGGGCAGGAATTTCTGTTTCTGTTCTTCCGTGCCATAGGCGAAGATGGGGTAGATCACCAGAGAGTTCTGGACGCTCATGGCCGACCGGTAGCCTGAATCGACGCGCTCGATCTCGCGGGCAATCAGTCCGTAGGACACGTAGCCCATTTCAGATCCGCCATAGCGCTCAGGCAGTGTGACAGCCAGGAAACCCATCTCGCCCATTTCGCTCATGATTTCGCGCTCGAATTTCTCATTGCGGAAACCTTCAAGAATTCGCGGCATGAGTTTTTCCTGGGCAAAGCGGTTGGCATTGTCGCGCACCATGCGCTCTTCTTCGCTCAGCTGATTGTCGAAATCGAGTGGGTCCGACCAGTTGAATTGGGTCTTTGACGCCGGAGCGTCCTGGGAGTGGGCGGGCTCGGTCATCGGAGGTGTAACTCCATGCGTTAAAATGCAACTCGGCTGGTATTCCCTATACCGTATTCGCTTTAAACTTGGCCTTCCAGTCTGTCAGTTACTTTCAACGCGAAGGCATAGGCCAGCGCCACTTCCTTGAGCCGGTCGAAGCGGCCCGATGCGCCACCATGGCCTGCATCCATATTGGTCTTCAGTAGAATCAGATTGTCATCCCTCTTCAGCACGCGGAGTTTCGCGACCCATTTCGCTGGTTCCCAATAGGTGACGCGCGGGTCGCTCAGGCCGGCAACAGCCAGAATATTGGGATAGGCCTGGGCCGTTACATTGTCATAGGGAGAGTAGGCCGCGATTGTCTCATAGGCTTGGGCGTCTTCAGCCGGATTCCCCCATTCGGGCCACTCCGGCGGCGTCAGGGGCAGGGTCTCGTCGAGCATGGTGTTGAGCACATCGACAAACGGAACTTCGGCGATAATTCCCGCAAACAAATCAGGCGCCATATTGGCGACGGCTCCCATCAGCATTCCGCCCGCGCTGCCGCCATGGGCGACAATGCGGCCGCGCGAGGTAAAGCCTTCACCCACAAGAAATTCGCCGGCGGAAATGAAATCCCTGAACGTATTGGTCTTGGCGGCTCCCCGTCCTTGTTTGTACCAATTGTACCCCTTGTCTTTGCCGCCCCGGATATGGGCGATCGCGTAGACAAAACCACGATCCACGAGGCTGAGGCAGTTGGTGTTGAAACCCGCGGGGATGGATATGCCATAGGCGCCATAGCCATAGAGCAGGAGCGGGGCGGATCCGTCCCGAGGCGTCCCCTTGCGGTAGAGCAGGGTAACCGGAACGCTTTCGCCGTCATGGGCGGGCGCCATGACCCGGCGCGCCACATAGTCCGACGCGTTATGTCCGCTCGGCACTTCCTGGGTTTTGCGCAGCATCCGGTCCCGGCTTCGCATGTCATAGTCGAACACCTGGCCTGGCGTTGTCATGGAGGAGTAAGTGAAGCGCAAAGCCGTCGTGTCATATTCATAGCCGGACGAAAGCCCGAGAGAATAGGCATCCTCATCGAACGAGATGGCGTGTTCCGATCCGTCGTCAAACTGGCGGATGACGATGCGTGGCAGGCCATCTTCGCGCTCAAGACGCACCAGATGGTTTTTATACGCGGTCGCGTCGAGGATCAGGCGGCCCGGTCGGTGCGGCTCGATTTCACGCCAATTGTCCGGGCCCGGCGTGGCGAGTGGAGCTTCGACAATTTTGAAATCTTCCGCTCCGTCGCGGTTTGTGAGGATGATCAGATCGTCTCCATGATGTTCGACGGTATATTCGTGGCCGACCTCGCGCGGAGCGACAATACGTGGCTCCGCGTCCGGGTTATCGGCGTCGAGAATGCGCACTTCGGAAGTCTGGTGATCATGGGCGTCAATAACGATAAAGGCCCGGCTTTGCGTCATGCCCACACCAACAAAAAATCCGGGATCGGCTTCCTCATAAACGAGCGCATCTTTGTCAGGTGACGTCCCCAATATGTGCCGGAATATCTGCCGGGGCCGGTGGTTTTCATCCAGCTTCGAATAAAACAGTGTTTTGCCATCCCCGGCCCAGACCGCGCCGCCGCTGGTATCGGGAATGGGAGGGTCGACCTCATTTCCGGTTTCGACCTCCAGAACGCGGACGGTGTAATATTCAGATCCGTTGGTGTCGCTGGCATAGGCGAGAAGTTTGTGGTCGGGACTATGCGCCACACCGCCAATCCTGAAATAGGTATGTGGCTCGGCCAGTTTGTTGCCATCGATCATAATCCGGTCCCCATCGCCATTGCGCGGGCGGCGGCAAAACAGGGGATGCTGCCCGCCCGTAACGTAGCGGGTGTAATAGGCGAAGGGGCCATCGGGGGAGGGGACGGATGAATCGTCTTCCTTGATCCGGCCCTTCATTTCGCCAAACAATCGCTCCTGCAATTTCACCGTCCCGGCCATGACCGCCGCCGTGTAGGCGTTCTCCGCATCCAGAACGGCGCGGATATCACCATCCAGAACGCTCGGGTCGCGCATGACCTCCTGCCAGTTTTCCGCGCGCAGCCAGGCATAGTCGTCCACACGCTCGATGCCGTGGCGCGTGTCGCGGACCGGGCGCATTTCAGCCGCCGGCGGCATGGGTGGAGAGTTTTTCTTGTTCATATTGGTTTAGCTGTTTTTAAAGGCATTCTGGCCATCGTCAGACTCCATGATGAGCGCGGCGCCATTGATACAGTAGCGCAGGCCGGTCGGCTCGGGACCATCAGGGAAGACGTGACCCAGATGGGAGTCGCAAGCCGCGCAACGCACCTCTGTCCGCCGGCTGAACAGTTGTTTGTCTTCATGTTCGCTCAGGGCGTCCTGCGAAACAGGCGAATGGTAGCTTGGCCATCCGGTGCCGGAATCGAATTTAGTGCTGGAATCAAAAAGCGGTTCTCCGCAGCCCACACAGCTATAGATGCCCTGCTTTTTGCTGGAATGGTAAGTGTGCGAGAATGCCGGTTCGGTGCCGTGCAGCCGCGTTACGGTATATTGCTGCGGTGTGAGCTGACGTCTCCATTCCTCGTCTGACTTTGTGATTTTTGGCCGTTTGTCGCTGGCACTCATGCCGCCTTCTCCAAATTGGTTGTTTTTCGCCTGGTTGGACAACCGACTGCACAGTCCATGTGGATGCCGGAGCCTGATAATGTCCATCCTTTTTCCTGCAATACCAGCATTGCGTCCATGGGGGATCATTGGCCCTGACTGGAACAGCCATTTCTGATTGTCGTCGAAGTTACTCCACGCTGACTCAAGTGACGCTTGATCGATGAAGCGAATCTGTAACAATCCGCCTATTGCGAATCAGTCAATGCTCGTTCGCTGGATATCACCGGGACGGGATGACCTAAGAGGCGGGAGGGGTGGCGCATGCTCTATGGCAGCATCGGACTGGTCCTGTTTTCCTTCTGGCTGGTTTTGTCGGGCAACTACACAATTATTACCGTGCCAGCCGGCATCCTGTCGGTTCTTGGCATTGTCGCGCTGTCGCGCCGCATGGGCGTGGCCGATGAAGAAGGACACCCGATCCATTTGCTGCCGCGCGCCCTAACCTATTGGCCATGGTTGATTCTCGAAATTGCCAGGTCCGCCTGGGATGTCACAAAAATCATTCTTCAATCCAAACTGCCAATCACGCCGACACTCATTCGCCTGAGGGCAAGTCAGCGCACTGCGGTCGGGATCACCACCTACGCCAACTCCATCACCTTGACGCCGGGCACGATTACCGCGCGGGTCAGCGGCAATGAATTTCTCGTTCATGCGCTGACACGCTCGGGGGCTGAAGATCTTGCCAAGGGGACAATGGACCGGCGGGTCAGGAAATTCGAGGCGGGGAAATGATTTTGGCGGCTGCCTCACTTGCTGTCCTTGTCGCGCTGGCGCTTGGCGTTATCCGGGCACTGCGCGGGCCAACGGTCTTCGACAGGGTGCTTGCCGCCAATGCCATCGGCACCGGGGCCATCATGCTGCTCGCGCTCATAGGGTTTCTCACCGGCCGTCCGGAATTTCTCGACATCGGCATTCTCTATGCGCTGCTCAATATCATCGGCACGCTCGCGGTCCTCAAATTCTTCCGTTATGGGGATTTGAGTCACCCCGGCGGCGAGGAGCCGGCGGAGTCATGATGGCCGGTATCATGGAAATTATTGGCGGGGCGCTGATTGCCGTAGGGGCCTTTTTCTATGTAGTCGGCGCGATCGGCATCTATCGGATGCCTGATGTTTTTACGCGCATGCACGCTGCTGGAATTTCGGACACGGTCGGTGCGGGGCTATTGCTCACCGGTATGATGTTTCTGGCCGGTTTCAGCCTGGTCGCGGTCAAGTTAGCAATTATCCTCGGCATCATTTTGTTCACCAGCCCGATTGTAACCCATGCGCTGGCCCAGGCGGCCCTCCATGAAGGTCTCAGGCCCGTGGGTGTTGGCAATCAGGTGCTTGTTGGCCCCGGCGCGCAGGCCGGGCCGGAGAAAATCGGACGGGTCTCCAGAAAGACAGCAAAGCCGTCCGCCAAAAAAGTCAGATCATCGGCAAAGGCAAAGCCGGGCGTGAAGCGGAAATCGCCGGCGAAACGCAAGCCCTCGGCGAAAACCGTATCCGTGCGCAAGGCCGGCGCCGTAAAACGGAGGACGCGGTCATAGAAGCCCTGATAAACATGGTTCTGTTGACGCTGCTGGCCGCCATCACAATCGGCATCGTCCGGCTGCGCAATCTGTTCGCGGTCGTCGTGCTGGGCGGTATCTACTCCTTCCTTATGGCCAGCGTCATGATTGTGCTCGACGCCGTGGACGTGGCCATGACGGAAGCATCGGTAGGCGCCGGCATTTCAACCGTGCTCATGCTGGGCGTGCTTTCCCTGACCAAGACCCAGGAAACCGAACCGGTGCACACACCGCTTCTGCCGGTTTTCGTCGCGGTTGCGACCGGCGCCGTGCTGGTGTTCGGGACATTTGCGTTGCCTCCCTTCGGCGCCGCCGACACGCCGGTCAATTTGCATGTCGCTCCCTATTATCTTGAGAATTCGATACGGGATACTCTGGTCCCGAATGTCGTGACCTCCGTACTGGCGAGCTATCGCGGTTTTGACACGCTCGGCGAAGTCGTCGTGGTTTTCACCGCCGGCATCGCCGTGCTCATGCTGCTCAAAGGCAAACGTGACATTAAACCGGGTCCCAAGCGCCGGAGGGTGCACCGATGAAGCTCGACGTCATCTTCCGGGTCACCGCGAAAATACTCATACCCTTCGCGCTGGTCTTTGCGCTCTATGTGCAATTCCATGGGGATTTCGGGCCCGGCGGCGGCTTTCAGGCCGGGGTCGTGGCGGCCGCGATGATCATCTTCTATGCGATCATATTCGGGCTTGAAGCCGCGCAGAAAGTGTTCCCTCCGCGCCTGGTGGAACTCATGGTTCCGGCCGGGATTGCTATTTTCGCCGGGGTTGGCGTGATCAGCATGTTGCTGGGCGAGAATTATCTCAACTATTCGCCATTCGCCGCCAATCCCGCGCTCGGTCAGGAATACGGGATCATTCTGGTTGAAATCGGCGTGCTCGTGACGGTCTCGGGCACCATGGTTGCGATCTTCTATTCCTTTGCCGGGCGGGGGCGCTGATGGACCTGCTTCAGACGATTGTCGCCCACTACAATCACTGGATCATTATTTTCCTGATGGTTTCGGGTCTCTATATCGTCGTCGCCCGCGGCAACATGATCAAGAAGCTGGTCGGGCTGGGCCTGTTCCAGACTTCCGTCTATTTGCTCTACCTCTCGCCGGGCAAAATTCTTGGCGGTACACCGCCGATTCTTTCACCGCAGTTTTCGGTTTATTCGAACCCGCTTCCGCATGTTCTGATCCTTACCGCAATCGTTGTCGGCGTGGCGACGCTCGCGCTTGGGCTGGCCCTGGTGGTGCGCATAAACGAAGCGTTCGGGACGATTGAGGAAGACGAAATTTTTGCCGGAGAAGAAGACGAATGATCGCGGCAAATCTTCCCGCCCTGCAAGTGGTCCTGCCTCTCCTGGGTGCAACTCTGTGCGCGTTTCTTCGGCGCGGCACATGGGCGTGGGGCATTGCGCTCGTCGTCAGCCTTGCCATGCCGTTTGTGGCCGCGGCGTTGCTCATTCAGGTGCTGGACGGCGGGGTCATCTCCTATGCAATGGGCGGATGGAAGCCCCCGATCGGCATTGAATACCGCATTGATGTGGTCAACGCGTTTCTGCTGCTGCTGGTCTCCCTCATCGGCGCGGTCATCATGCCCTATGCCAAGCGGAGCGTTGAAAAGGAAATAGCTCCTGAGCACCAGCCCTGGTTTTATGCGATCTATCTGCTCTGCCTTTGCGGCCTGCTTGGCATTGTGATCAGTGGCGACGCTTTCAACGTCTTTGTATTCATGGAAGTTTCGTCGCTGGCGACCTATGCGCTTATCGCCATGGGGCGGGATCGCCGCGCGCTGCTCGCCGCCTATCAGTATCTGATCATGGGCACCATCGGCGCGACCTTCTATGTCATCGGCGTGGGTCTGCTCTATTCGATGACCGGTACGCTCAATCTGGCCGATATGGCGAACCGGCTGGAAGGGATCGAAAACTCCCGCGCGGTTCTGGCCGCGCTGGCGTTCCTGACCGTTGGCATCAGCCTCAAGCTGGCGCTTTTCCCGCTGCATGTCTGGCTGCCGAACGCCTATACCTATGCCCCCTCGATGGCGACGGCCTTTCTGGCGGCAACAGCAACCAAGGTCGCCGTCTATCTGTTGCTGCGGTATTTCTTCACCGTCTTCGGGGCGTCGATAATCTTCACCCGCCTGCCGGTTTCCGAAATCTTCCTCATTCTGTCTTTGGCCGCCATGTTTGGTGCGTCGATCGTTGCGGTATTCCAGGACAATGTGAAGCGAATGCTTGCCTATTCCTCGGTCGCGCAAATTGGCTACATCACGCTCGGCATCGCCATCGCCAACAAGACAGGGCTCACTGGCGGAATTGTACATCTTTTCAATCACGCGCTTATCAAGGGGGCTTTGTTTATGGCCATCGGCGCGGTTTTCTATCGGATTGGATCCGTCAAACTGGATGATCTTGCCGGGCTCGGCAAACGAATGCCGATCACCATGGGCGCTTTCGTCCTGGCTGGACTCAGTATCATCGGCGTGCCGGGAACTGTCGGATTCGTCTCGAAATGGTATCTGGCGCTCGGCGCCTTCGAGGAGGGCTGGTGGTGGCTTGTATTCCTGCTGGTCGCCAGTTCGCTGATCTCGGTTGTTTATATTGGCCGTATTGTAGAGGTGGCCTGGTTCCGCCCTGTGTCCGCCGCCGCAAAACGGGCCGAGGAGCCGCCACTCTCCATGCTTCTTCCCACGCTTCTTCTGGTTGCGGCGACCGTCTATTTCGGATTCGACACTTCGCTAACGGCGGGCATTGCTGAACGCGCCGCCGAATTGTTGCTGGCGGGGATCAGATGAGCGGCGAAACACTCATCATATTGGCGCTGCTTATTCCTACCGCCGGGGCCGTACTCATCGCGCTGACTTCGTGGCAGGAAAATCTGCGCGAGGGCACGACACTGGTCACCGCCGCCGCGCTCTTCCTGGTGGTGATGACGATCCTTGGCCGGGTGCTTGACGGTGAGCAGTTGATGACCGGCGCGCTTCAAATCGTGCCCGGCCTGGAGCTGGCCTTCAAGATAGAACCGCTGGGAATGATATTCGCCTGCGTGGCTTCCATTTTGTGGATTGTCAATTCCATCTATTCCATCGGCTATATGCGCGGCAACAAAGAGCCGCGCCAGACGCCTTTCTATGTCTGCTTCGCCATAGCGATAGCGAGTACGCTGGGCATCGCGTTCTCCGCCAACCTGTTCACGCTGTTTCTGTTCTACGAGATCCTGACGCTCTCCACTTACCCGCTTGTTACCCACAAGGGCGATGACAAGGCCAAGGCGGGCGGGCGCGTATATCTGCTCATTCTGCTCGGCACATCCATGCTGCTGCTGCTGCCGGCCATTATCGCCACGGCCATGATTGCCGGGACGCTCGACTTTACCCCAGGCGGCATCCTTGCCGGCAAGACCGACACGGTCACGCTCGCGCTGCTGCTGGCGCTGTTCATGTTCGGTATCGGCAAGGCGGCGCTCATGCCGTTTCACCGCTGGCTGCCCGCCGCCATGGTTGCGCCGACGCCTGTCAGTGCGCTCCTGCATGCGGTCGCGGTCGTCAAGGCCGGCGTATTCACCGTCGTCAAGGTGGTGGTTTATGTGTTCGGCGTTGATAATCTCGCCAGCACCGGAAGCGCGGACTGGCTGGTCTGGGTCGCGGGGTTCACTGTAATAGCGGCATCGGTCGTCGCGCTGCGCCAGGATAATCTGAAGAAACGGCTGGCTTATTCGACAGTCAGTCAGCTTGGTTATGTGGTTCTCGCGGTGTCGATTCTGACGCCTCTGGCGATTGTTGGCGCGGCCATGCATATCGCTGCCCATGCAATCGCCAAGATCACGCTCTTTTTTGCCGCCGGGTCGATCTACACAGCATCGCGTTTGACCGAGATCAGTCAGCTCGATGGGATCGGCCGGCGCATGCCGTGGACCATGACCGCGTTTGCCATAGGCGGCCTGTCGATGATTGGCGTGCCGCCATTGGCGGGCTTCCTGGGGAAATGGTTCATGCTCATTGGCGCCATGAATACCGGCGAATGGGTCGCGGTCGTAGTGATCATACTGAGTACGCTGATGAATGCCGGATATTACCTTCCGGTCATCTATCGCGCCTTTTTCAAACCTCCGGGAAAGGATGTAAAGGATCATGTAAAAGGTGAGGCTCCAACGCCCGTAGTCGCGGCGCTGACGGCGACGGCGGCGGGAACCGTGCTGATGTTCCTTTTCCCGGATATACCACTAACGCTGGCTCGACTTTTGGCAGGAGTGTGAGACATGGCCAAGGTGAAACCTAACGGAGATGACCACTGGCTTGTACGACCGGAAAGTATCCGGCTTTTGTGGTGGCTCTTTATCGCTGTTCTTGCCGTCACCGTGCTTTCCGATTTCGCAGTCGAGCATAAACCAAAATTCGGCATCGATGGCATCTTCGGCTTTGCTGCATGGTTTGGTCTCCTCTCCTGCATAGCATTGGTCGCTTTCGCCAAGGCTCTAGGTGCAATCCTCAAGCGATCGGACACCTATTACGATGGCTGATTTCGTTATTCCACCCGGATTGGTTCTGATCGCCGCGGGCCTCCTGGTTCCAATGGTTCAGGGCCGCGCGCGCAGTGTCCTTCTCCTGGGCGCCCCGCTTTTGACGCTCTGGCTGATCTGGCAGGTGCCGGACGGCATCGTGCTGTCATTTGAATTCATGGGATATGTGATCGCGCCGCTGGAGGGTGATGCGCTGAGCCGTCTCTTCGCGACGATTTTCGCGATCATGGCATTTGGTGGGGGGCTGTTTTCGCTCAACCAGGATGAACCGACCGAGCTCAGCGCCGCCTTCATTTACGCCGGTTCCGCAGTCGGTGTTGCCTTCGCGGGCGACCTGATCACGGTTTTTGTCTTCTGGGAAATAATGGCCGTTGGTTCGACAGTCGTCGTGTGGTGCGGGGGCGGGAAAGCGCAGAAGGCGGGCCTGCGCTACGCCGCAATCCATTTGCTCGGCGGCGTGTTGCTCATGGCCGGGATCGCGGGCGAAATTGGCGCGACCGGCAGTGCTGAATTCCGGGCCATGCAGCCCGACAGTATCGCCCGGTGGCTGATCCTCGTAGGATTTCTCATCAATGCCGGCGCACCGCCGCTTTCGGCATGGCTGCCCGACGCCTATCCCGAAGCGTCGTGGAGCGGCATGGTGTTTCTCGGCGCCTTCACCACCAAGACTGCGGTCTATGTGCTCCTGAGAGGGTTCCCGGGCACCGAGCTTCTAATCTATGTCGGGCTCTATATGGTGTTCTACGGGATCGTCTACGCCTTTCTAGAGAACGACATCCGCCGGTTGCTGGCCTACGCCATCGTGAGCCAGGCGGGCTTCATGGTCAGCGGCATCGGCATCGGCAGCGAGATCGCTCTCAACGGCGCCGCAGCGCATGCCTTCGTGTCTATCATCTACATGGCGGTTTTGGTGATGTCGGCGGGGTCGGTTCTTTATATGACGGGCAAGCGGAAATGCACCGAGCTCGGCGGCTTGTTCCGGACCATGCCGCTGACCTGCGTCTGCGCCATTGTCGGAGCTCTGTCGATCTCTTCATTCCCGCTGACCGCAGGCTTTGTGGCCAAATCGATGATCCCGCAGGGGGCCGCGGATGCGCATATGGCGGTCTTATGGTTCCCTCTGGTGGCGGCCTCGGCGGGGACTGTCCTCCATGCCGGGATCAAATTTCCCTGGTTTGTGTTTTTTCAGAAGGATTCCGGATTGAGGCCGGATGATCCGCCCTGGAACATGCGGGCGGCCATGGTGCTGTTCGCGTTCTTCTGCATTGCTCTTGGCGTCTTTCCCGGGGTGCTCTATGCCCTTCTGCCCACACCGGTGAGCTATGTGCCCTATACCGGTTCACATGTGGTCTCCCAGCTGCAGCTGTTGCTGTTTTCCGGCCTGGCTTTTTTCCTGATGCTTGGCTGGCTGAAACGCACCATGACCATCACGCTGGATTTTGACTGGTTCTACCGTGGTCTTGGCCGTGCGCTGCAATACGAATTCCAGATAAAGGGCAGCGCGGCGTGGGCGGCCTTCGCCGACAGGACCTATCGGGCGGTTGTGCGCTTTCTGGAGACGGTCTACCGCCACCATGGCCCGCAAGGTATCCTCGCCCGCACCTGGCCGACCGGCAGTATGGCATTTTGGGTCACGTTTCTCCTCGGCGCATATCTCATTGCCTACTACCTGTAGGTGTCGGGGATTCACCGTATGGTTGAATCTTGGCGCCAAATTCTTTGATCATTGGCAATTCCATGCTGAATAACCTTTCAAGAAATTTTTTTACCTGAGAATCATTTATTGGTAGTCAAGTATTGCGGATACCTGTCAGTGCGCGGTTCACGTTCGCAAGTCCAAATTTCGGGACGCTGCGTCAAACTTAATACAAAAGTTTTACACTGGGTATTGTGCTCAAATTCGTGTCAGCATCTGCTGCCCATGAAAAACGGTATTGTTTTTCAATCTATTACGATGGTATTTGCGATGGGTGTGGGGCCTATTTCAGCAGTTATCGAACTGCTTGAATTTCAAAAAATACTCATGTAGATTACAGCCAAATTCCAGTATGTATATCTTTAGAATTTTAGGTTCGCTCCACATAACTGGTATCAAGTTTGGAGGATCATAGCTTGATTTCAAAGAATATCTTGTTTTCGCCAAAATATAAACAAGGTTCTGGTAAAATTGTTCACTTTGAGTGATCGATTTTCTTGCAGGTATTACGTAATAGCGGAGACTGTCCAAATGGAAAGCAATAAAATTACTGAGGGTTTGGTGGAGCTTACAGCTGATATCGTTTCGGCATATGTAAGTAACAACGCTGTGGTTTCGGCTGATCTGCCAACGCTGATAAATGAAACCTATGATGCCTTGAGCAAGGCGGCTGCAAAGGCATCTCAGCCGGTAACGGAGGAATTAAATCCGGCAGTGCCTATCAAGAAGTCGATTATGCCAGATTACATCGTCTGCCTTGAAGACGGCAAGAAGTTCAAATCCCTGAAGCGGCACCTTCGGACTCATTATGAACTGACTCCCGAAGAATACAGAGAAAAATGGAGCTTGCCGCACGACTACCCGATGGTTGCCCCGAACTATGCGGCCGCCCGTTCGGCGCTCGCCAAGAAGATGGGCCTGGGCCAGCGACGGAAGGCCTGAGCCAAGCGGGGTTTTATTTCCGCACCAGGCCTGAACGCGAATGCCAATGAATTCGTATGGAGCCTGTTGCCGCGCCCCTGCTCTCTTACCTGTGATGATCGGGGGATCAAGAGATTGATGGCCTTCTCTTGTCGTTGAGGCAGGCAACTTCTGCCTTCAGGGCTCGCGCCAGTGAAAGATGGCGTTCAAGGTCATATGACCAGTGGCCCGCCGTCCCCCGGCGTCTTTCCGCCCTCATCGCCTGACGCAGCTTTGCAATTATTGTGAGCGCGCCGTCAACGCTTTTGTCGTGAACCTCGCGTGGCCACAGCGCAATGAGCCGGGGCAAATCACGCAAACGCTCATAACCCTCATCCGCAGGCCGGTTCCCGCTGCCGGATTTTGCGATCCGCGCCTCTATAAGACGCTGGGGAGTTGCCGCACGCATCGGAAGGTGCCGGCGCTTCAAAACTGCATTTTCTGGTTCTGTTTTCATTTCCCAAAATAATGGTGCATCTGGCGGTGCCGGGGATTAATCCGGGCAATGAGGCCTGCTTTTCGGCATCAATATTCCCCGCCTTCTGAATTTTATCCCCGCTGCTCCCGCACAACGTAAGTTTTGACGAGAGAGGTATTTATTCCTAACAAACAATATGCGGGATTCAGGGTTGCCCCTCGCGCCCCCGGTTAATGGAAGGAGCGGCAATATGCAGTGCGTTATAGTTGAGGAAACGAGCAGCGCTCTATTCTTTTCGAAGCCGGAGCGCGCTCCATTGCCAACGGGGCTCGCCCGGCTGGTCGTGGAGCAGGCGGTCGCTGTCGTATTTCAGGTTCCATTGCAAGAGTTGCGCGCACGTACAAGGCGCAAAGCCCATGTCGCCTTTGCGAGACAGGTGGCCATGTATCTGACCCATGTGGTCTGCGGGATCACTCTTACCGAAGTCGGAATGTTGTTTGGACGTGACCGTACGACGGTTGCCTATGCTTGCCGCATTGTCGAGGATCGCCGTGACGACACCCTGTTCGATGCATCTCTTGACCATCTTGAAACGGCGATTGTCAGACTGACCTGCGCGCACAGTGTTCTGGAGTCCTGAGCATGGAGAAATTTGCCAGGGAACCTGCATACCGTGTCACGGATCAGGAGTTGCGGCGTGAGGCCGCGCGTATTTTCCCCAAACTGGCCGTTGACGCCGGTTTTGTCGAGCGTCGCCCAAATCCTGGTGACCTGTCCCATTCAAACTTTGGGGTGTATACCCGGCGCAATCAGTACCGCCGGAATGTGCAACTGGTCTCCGAAGCTGTGGTATTGGGGCTCATGGCAAAGGGCCTGCTTGCCGAGGTCAATGGAAGATACAGGCTTTCGGAGGAGGGCTTGGCCTGGCTGCGGCGGCACCGTGCGGGAGCAGAGCCCTTCCTTGAGCAGCATCAATTGCGTCATTCTTCGCATCGTGACGTTGGCGGGCTGCGCCGTCCGGTGATTGTCAACGACGCCGAGAGCCCGCTGGGCTGGTTGCGAAAACGCAAGGACCAGGCCGGAACGCCGATGGTTGACGAGCCCCAGTTCGAGGCCGGGGAGCGGCTGCGGATGGAATTCGAGCGGGCACAGCTGGCGCCGAGTGTCACGTCAAACTGGGAAGGAGCCGCTTCGTCCAGACG